>CAYYGF010000037.1:0-14198 GCA_964471315.1 uncultured Oscillospiraceae bacterium
GTCTCCGCCACCACGTCAAAGGGCTGGCCCTTGACGCTCTGCAGGGCGTGGTACACTACGCCGGGGCCGGAAACGCCTACGTTCAGCACGCACTCCGGCTCTCCCACCCCGTGGAAAGCGCCGGCCATAAAGGGGTTATACTCCACCGCGTTGGCGAACACCACCACCTTGGCGCAGCCAAGGCCGTCGTTGTCCGCCGTCAGCTCGGCGGTTTTCTTGATGATTCGACCCATTTCCGCCACGGCGTCCATGTTGATGCCCGCCTTGGTGGAGCCCACGTTGACGCTGGCGCAGACCCGTTCGGTCTGGCGCATGGCCTCGGGGATGGAGCGGATCAGCTTCCAGTCGCCGGTCGTACAACCCTTCTGCACCAAGGCAGAAAAGCCGCCAATGAAGTTAACGCCACAGGTTTTGGCCGCCGCGTCCAGGGTTTTGGCAATCTCCACATAGGAATCGGTCTGGCAGGAGCCTGCCACAATGGAAATGGGAGTGACGGAGATCCGCTTGTTGACGATGGGGATGCCAAATTCCTTCTCAATATCCTCGCCCACCTTCACCAAATCCTTGGCGCAGGTGGTAATCTTCCGATAAATCTTGTCACAGCACACACCCAGATCCGGATCACAGCAGTCCATCAAGCTGATGCCCATGGTGATGGTGCGGATGTCCAGGTGGCGCTTATCGATCATATCCTGGGTCGCCAGGATGTCATTCCGGTTCAGCATGGCGTCACCTCAAATGCGGTGCATGGCTTCAAAAATGTCCTCCCGCTGGACGCGGATGGACAGGCCCATTTCCTTGCCGATCTCGTCCATCTTCGTGACCAGCTCCGCCAGAGGAACATTGCACGCGGAAACCTCCGCCGCCATCATCATGGTAAAATATCCCTGCATGACGGTCTGGCTGATGTCCAGCACGTTGACGTTAAAGCCCGCCAGAGCCGTGCAGACACCCGCAATGATGCCCACCCGATCCTTGCCTACCACGGTAACAATCGCTTTCATTTTCTGTCTCCTTTTCGTCTCACACTTCGTAATCCGCCGCGACCCGGCTGTTCAGCAGGTGGAAGAAATGGGTCTTTGCCTCTTGATGCAGCGGGTGGGTAGCATAGGCTGTCAGAGCCTCCTTGCTTTCAAATTCCGAATACAGGGCATAATCCATCCCGTTATAGGCTTGACGGATCTCCATTTTCAGAAGACCCGGAATCTTTCCCACCAGCGGCTCCAGAACAGAGGCAATGCGCTTGACCGCCTCCGTCTTATCCACGCCGTCCTTCAGTGTGTACAGTACAATGTGCTTGACCATAAAAATACCCCTCAGCTATATTATTTCTTTTTCAGATTGACTGTCAGATAATAGATACCCACCCCGGCAAAAACTGCGGCAAACAGATAGTTGAGCCAGCCGCCTCCCCGGATGCCGGTATACAAATTGTAGGCCATCATGCCGAAGCCCAAGAATGCGTAAACCATGATCTTCTCCTACCTTCTTCTATTCCTTTCCATTGTGCCACCATTTGCAAAAATACTGGCATCTGGTTGCAAGATTTTTGTGAATGCGGAGCGTTCACAGGAAAAATACCGGGACTGCGCGCAGTCCCGGTATTTGTTTTGGAAATTACTCAGCGTCCTCGTTGCCCTGCTCCAGCAGCGCGCGGATGGACAGGGAGATGCGCTTATTCTCAGCGTCCACGTCGGTGATCTTCACCTTCACATTCTGACCCTCAGACAGCACATCCTCGGGCTTGCCGATGCGGCGATCCGCGATCTGGGAGATGTGAATCAAGCCGTCCACACCGGGCAGGATCTCCGCAAAGGCGCCGAAGGTCATCAGCTTGACAACCTTGGCATCCACCACGTCGCCCACGGCGTAGTTGGTCATGAACTGGTTCCAGGGGTTCATCTCCGCAGTCTTGTAGCCCAGAGAGATCTTGTGCTTCTCGGGATCAAAGGAGATGACATAAACATCGATCTCGTCGCCCACCTTCACAACGTCAGCGGGGGTCTTGATCCGGTTCCAGCTCAGCTCGGAAACGTGCACCATGCCGTCCACGCCGCCGATGTCCACGAAGGCGCCATAGGAAGTCAAGGACTTCACAACGCCATGGTACTTCTTGCCGACCTCAATCTCGGACCAGATCTTCTCCTGAGCAGCCTTGCGGGCCTCGGAGGTGACGGCGCGGATGGAGCCGACCACACGGCGGCGGGCACGGTTGACCTCGGTAATCTTCATCTGGACGGTCTTGCCCACCATGCCGGCCATGTCGCCGCCCTTGGCGATGCCGGACTGGGAAGCAGGAATAAAGACGCGGATGCCCTTCACATTGGCAACCAGGCCGCCCTTGTTCTCCTCGGTGATGGTGCCTTCCACAGTGGTCTTGTCCTCAACCCACTGGGCCATATCGTCCCAAACCTTCAGTCCGTCCAGTTTCTTCTTGGACAACTGCACAGTGCCCTCCTGGTCATTGACCCGGACAACGAACACTTCGATCTCGTCGCCAACCTTCAAGATGTCCTCGGGCTTTACGGAAGGATCGGTGCTGACTTCGTCATAAGGGATGTAGCCGGCGTGCTTGGTGCCCAGATCCACCTGGACTTCTGTGTTACCGATGCCGGTAACGGTGCCAACGACCTTATCTCCTGTATTTAAAGTCTTGATGGACTGCTCGAGAAGTTCCGCGAAGTTCTCCTCCTGTACAGTCTCAACATTGGTAATTTCGCTCATAGTCTTGTTGACCTCCTTTATAATCCACGCCGGAGTCGACGCACCGGCAGTGATTCCAACATCGCTGACACCGCGAAAATCCTCCGGATTCAGCTCGGTGGCGTTATCCACAAGGAAAACCCGATCGCAGTGCTCTCGGCAAATCATAGCGAGCCGGCCTGTGTTGGAACTTTTGGGGTCTCCCACAACGACCATTGCCTGACAGACTTCACTTAACGTTGCTGCTTCGCTTTGCCTATACTCAGTTGCTCTACATATTGTATCAAAAATTTTCAAGTTAGTAAACTGTTTTTTTGCAAATTCAACGCACGTTTTCCACAAAAATTCTGTTGATGTTGTCTGTGAAACCATGCATATTGCCGAATTCTTAAGATTTTCTTGAGACCGCGCCCAGTTTTCCAGCCCTTCCAGGTTCTCAAAGACCTGGCAATGGCTGCACCAGCCCGCGATTCCCTCTACCTCGGGATGCGTCGGTGTGCCAATGATAATGGGGAGCCGTCCCTCCGCCTCCGCCCGGCTGACAATGCCGTGGATCCGCTTGACAAAGGGGCAGGTAGCATCGATAATCTCCACCCCCTGCTGTTCCAGCCGCTCATACACCGCTCTGGCAACGCCGTGGGAGCGGATAATCACCGTCTGTCCCGGCTGGGCCTGTTCCGGCGTATCGATCACTTGAACCCCCAGGCGGTGGAACTTGTCCACCACATGGCGGTTGTGAATGATCGGCCCCAGGGTCACCACCTGTTTTCCCGCGGCGGCAGCCTGCTCCACCAGTTCCACCGCCCGGCTGACGCCGAAGCAGAAACCGGCGCTTTGTGCGACGCGGACGCTCATAGGGCCACCTTCTTCGCCACAATCTCCTTGATGGCCGCAATCACGCCATCAATATCCATCTCCGAGGTATCCAGCTTCATCGAGTCCCGGGCCATTTTCAGCGGGGCAATTTCCCGGTGGGTGTCCTGGTAATCCCGCTGCTGGATTTCCTTGAGAATCTGCGCATAATCGGCCTTCTGGCCCTTGGCTGCCAGCTCGTTGGTGCGGCGCTTGGCCCGCACTTCCGGAGAAGCCGTCAGGAAAATCTTCACCGTCGCCTTTGGCAGCACCACGGTGCCAATATCCCGGCCGTCCATAATCACGTTATGCTTCCGGGCAACCTCCCGCTGCATATCCAGCAGCAAATCCCGAACGATGGCGTGGGCGGAAACCAGGCTGGCCTTCTGGCCGATCTCCTGAGTGCGGATATCCGCCGTCACATCCATTCCGTTCATAATCATGTGCTGAAGCCCCTCCGCATCATACTCGATGCCGATGGTCAGCTCGTCGATGTAACGGGTGATGCCGTCCAGGTCCTTGGGGCTGATCCCCCACAGGTCGAAGAAGTAGGCGACCGTGCGGTAGATTGCCCCGGTGTCCACGTAGTAAAAGCCCAGCTCTTTGGCAAGTCTTCGGGCGATTGTGGACTTTCCTGCCCCGGCGGGGCCGTCAATGGCCACAGAAATCTTTTTATTCACTTTTCTGATTTCCTTTCTAAAATCATCTATAAACACCGTACACATTCTTTCAATCCGTTCACTGGATTATAATACAGAAAAGATGCCCTCGATAAATCCACCGATAAAGCTTAATACAAAGAAGAACACCACAACCGCGACAGCAAGGCAAATAGCTTTCCAGATAAATTTGAACATATCAAGTCCTCCGTTTTTTGAAATATTTAACGATACACAGGCCATTTTTTGCTATTTCATGATTATATCTAGTGAACACAAACTTAATTACAATGAGAATCAAGAATTGAATTCACGCAGCTCTGTAGCCATAATATCTATAAAACTAAGATATGCACCCCTGTAGCGGCGGCAATTTTCCGCCGCTACAGGGTTAAAAGCATAACTTCACGTCTTTTGTTGTACTAATACAGTATTTCAACAATTAATTCACATTTACGGTTTATTTTTCTTCCCGCAGTATGGACAATGCCTTTGCTTCTCTTGCGACCACCTCGTCGGGGGTCAGGTTCAGGCGCTTTCCCGTTTCCTCGGGGCTTAGGGGCATTCCGCCCTCCAGACCAAACCTCAGGGAGATCAGCTTCGCGTCGGTCTCGTCAAGCACCGACATCAGCTCCATGATTCGCTGGCGCATCTGGAAATAGGCGGTGTCCTCCACGGCCTGCTCTTCGGCTTCCTTTTCTTCCTCCGGCTCTGGCTGCTTCTTCGCCTGCGCCAGAAGACGGGCGTCGTCCAGCATCTTTTTCACCACGGATGTTTCCTCCGGGCTTATGTGCATGGCCTCGGCGATCTCCTCCAAAGTGGGATTTCTCCCCAGCTCGGACAGCAGCCGCTCGTCCACCTGGCGGTAGTCCTCCAACGCCCGGCGCATTTTCTGACCCACGCCGTTTGCCCTGGCCTGCATGGTCACGGCCTTCGCCATATAAAAGCGAATCCAGCGATCCCGATAAGCCGCGTAATCTCCACCTCGGTACAGACGCACCGCCTGCCAAAGGCCCAGACTTCCCTCCTGGATCAAATCCAGCAGCAGCACGCCATAGCCCACATGCTCTGCGGCCAGTTCAATCACCCGGCGCAGCCCCAGGCTGGTCAGCGCCTCCTGAGCAGGCTCCTCTCCGGCGGCGCACCGCCGGGCCAGAAGATCTTCTTCTCCGGCTGAGGGCATGGCCGCCACTTCCTCCAGGTACAGCCGCAGGGGATCATTGGGCTCCAAATCCTCTGGTGCCAGTCCCTTTTTCACCAGCTCCGCCTCCCGGCGCAGCCGGGCAGCCGCCTCTCCGGTTCCGGCCGTCCTGGGCAGGCCGGAAATGTCCAGCACCATACAGCCGGTTTCCAGATCCTGCAAGGCATCCTCCACCGCCTGCTCCTCCTCCGCCTCCAGCATGGTCAGCAGATTGGCGGCAGATACCGTATCTCCCATCTGCTTGGTCATCAGAAACGCTTCCCAGGGGCTTTGCTCAAAGGTAACATCCAGATCATTCATTCAGAAAATCCTCCAATCCCAGGCTGGCGCCGTCCTTTTGCAGCTTTTCCATGGCTTGGCGCTCGATCTGGCGCACTCGCTCCTTGGAAATGCCCAGCTCCTTGCCGATCTCCTCCAGGGAGTAGCACACCCCGTCCTCCATACCGAAATGCAGCCGCAGCACCAGCTGCTGCCGCTCGTTCAGAGTGGAGAGCAATTTATCCATGGTCTGATCTAACTCCTGGCGCACCAACTCTTGATAGGGCTGGGGCGCTTGAACATCCTCTACCAGCGCCCCCAGGGTGCCGTCCTCATCCGCCCCGGTGGGAACGTCCAGGGAACAGACATCCGGCGTCAGCCGCAAAAGCTCCTGCACCTTATTCTCCGGAATCCCGCTGCGCTGGGCGATTTGCGCCGGGGTGGGTTCCTCTCCGGTCTCCTGCCGGAGGGTGTTCCGTGTGGAATCCACCTTCCGCATCCGCTCGGCGGTATGCAGTGGTACCCGAATTGGCCCGGCATGGTTCAGCAGGCACCGGGTTACGCCCTGGCGAATCCACTTGGTGGCGTAGGTGGAAAACCGATAGTCCATGGTATAATCAAATTTTCGGGCGGCAGCCAGCAGGCCGATGCTGCCCTCCTGGATCAGATCCATCAGCGCAACCCCCCGCCCCGCGTATTCCCGGGCAATGGACACCACCAGCCGCAGATTGGAATTGACCATCTGGCGGATGGCATCCTCGTCCCCGGCGGCGCAGCGCCGGGCCAGCTCCCGTTCCTCCTCCGCCGTCAGCCGGGGGTATTCCCGGATCTCGCTGAGGAACTGGCGCACATCCTCTTCCCCGGTGCTCACCGGGACTTGGGTCTGCTTGTCTAAAACCTCTGTCATGCCTTGATTCCTTTACTTTTTTGCATCTTTTCCCGCAGACGCATCAAATCGTCTGTGGATTGGGTATGGGTTTTTTGATATTCTTCCCGGATGGTAAGCGCGCAGTCCCGCAGCGCCTGCTCATTCACCGGGCCGTCCTGCCGCTGCAAAATTCCCGCAATGTGGGACATTTCCTCCGGCTCAAAATCCACCAGGCCGCCGAAAGAGACCTCCAAACCCTGCCGGTGGCGTTGGCAAAGCTGGTCGTAGACCCGGCCAAGCAAGGGCGAGGAAAACATATCTGCCTCCAAGTCCCTCACTTCATCCATCAGTGCCGGTTCCCGCAGAATCAGAGACAGCAGCATCTCCTCCGCCATAGCGGATTTCAGATTGTCGTAACGAATGGCGCGGCTTTTTGGCTGCAAATTCTTCGCGGGAGACAGGTCGATCTTCTCCTGTTTTTTCTTTTCCTGATACTGGCGGCGCTTGTAAGCCCGGTTCACCTCCAGCTTCATGGCGTCCAGGCTGATCTTCGCCACCTCCGCCACCCGTCCGGCGTATACCTCCCGCTGGACGGAGCTTCCCAGGGTGCTGATCAGCCCCGCGGATTCCTGCAAATACTTCACCTTCTGGTCGTCGTCCCGAAGGTCGTATTTTTTCAAGATCGCGGCCAGCTGATATTCCACCCGGTTGGAGGATTCCTCCAGCAGCAGCTTGAACCGATCCGCGCCGAATTTTTTCAAAAATTCGTCCGGATCCTTGGCATCCCGCATTTGCAGCACCTTCACCTGCAAGCCCGCTTTTTCCAGAATGGGGATGGCCCGCTGGGTGGCGTTCTGGCCTGCGGCGTCGCCGTCGTAGATCAGAACCACCTGGTCGGTGTACCGGGAGAGCAGGTTCGCCCCGTCCTCCGTCAAGGCGGTGCCCAGGGAGGCCACGGCGCAGTCAAAACCGTACTGGTGCAGGGCAATGGCATCCATATACCCCTCCACCAGGATCAGATAGCCCAGCTTGCTTTTCTTGGCAAGATTTAGAGCAAACAGGTTCTTTCTTTTATTGAAAATCAGGGTTTCCGGGGAATTTAAGTACTTCGCGGCGGATTTATCCTTGTCGTTCATGATCCGCCCGCCGAACCCGATGACGTTGCCTCGGACGTCGATGATGGGGAACATCAGACGATCCCGGAACCGGTCAAAGAGATTGCCGTTTTTCTTCGACACCGTCACCAGACCGGAATCCCGAAGCTCCTGGTCGGTGTAGCCCTTTTTCCGCAGGTAGTCCACCAAGTCTGTCCAGCTGTCCGGAGCGTAGCCGATGCCGAATTTCGTCAGAATGGATTTTGGCATTCCCCGTCCGGCGGCGTATCGCAGCGCCTCCGCGCCGATGGGGGCGTAAAGCTGGCTGTGATAAAACCGGGCAGCCTCCTTGTGCAGCGCCCAAAGCCGCTCCTGCTGGCGGTAACGGGACTGGTACTGCTCGTCCTCCGGCACCTCCATCCCCGCCCGCTTGGCCAGAGCCCGGACAGCATCGGGATAGCTCAGGCCCTCGATCTCCATTTCAAAGTTGATCACACCGCCGCCCTTGTGGCAGCCGAAGCAGTAGAAAATCCCCTTATCCGGGGCAACGGAAAAGGAAGCGGTTTTCTCTCCGTGGAAGGGACACAGGCCAAACAGGTTGGAGCCGGAACGCCTCAGTGTCACGTACTGACCCACCACATCTTCAATTGGATTCCGGGCAATCAGCTCGTCAATAAAGGAAGCCGGAAAGGCCATGGCTGTCCCTCCTTTCTCTGGTTGAAATGGTCATTAACGGTGCGAAAGGCTCCCCTGTTAGGGGAACTGTCACAGCGCGAGCTGTGACTGAGGAGTGATTCAAAAAGTCCACAAACTTTTTGGTGATTTACTCCGCAAATCACATACCCTTCCGAGCCGCCTTATGGCGGCTCACCTCCCCTTTTAGGGGAGGCTTTTGCGCGGTAAACAGGATCGCACGCCATCATCCCCGGACGTTCCAGCCCATGGGGATGAATATTTCGGTATATTTGTCCACCGCGTAGTTGTCGGTCATGCCTGCGATATAGTCGCAGACCGTGCGCTCCATGCCGTCAAAGGAAAGCTGGGGCTGGAAATCCTCCGGCAGTGCCTCCGGGTGGGTGATGTAATATTCATACAGCCGCTGGAGCATGGCTTTCGCCTTGCTCTCCTCCCCTTTTGCCACCGGATTGCGGTAGACCCGCTCAAACATGAACGCACGCAGATCCTTCAACGCCTTATCCACTGTGGGAGAAAGGCAGATGCTCCCTGCCTCCCGGGAAACCCGGATGGCATCGGTTACCAGGGTGTTGATCCGGGCGCTGTGGGTACAGCCCAGTACATCGGAAATGGCTCTGGGAATGTCCTCATTGGACAGGATGCCCGCCCGAATGGCGTCATCGATGTCGTGGTTAACATAGGCGATTTGATCGGAGCGGCGAACAATCTGCCCTTCCAGAGTTTCCGGCCAGTAGTCACCAGTATGGCCCAGGATGCCCATCCGCACCTCGTAGGTCAAGTTCAGCCCCTGGCCGTCCTTTTCCAAGCAATCCACCACCCGCAGACTCTGCTCGTTGTGCCGGAAGGGCTTGCCCCAGCATTCGCTGAGAGCCGCTTCCCCGGCGTGGCCAAAGGGGGTGTGGCCCAGATCATGGCCCATAGCGATGGCCTCCGCCAAATCCTCGTTTAGGCCCAACGCCCGGGTGATGGTTCCGGCGATCCGGGAGACCTCCAGGGTGTGGGTCATCCGGGTACGGTAGTGGTCGCCCTCCGGCCGCAGGAACACCTGGGTCTTGTGCATCAGCCGGCGGAAGGCCTTGCTGTGCACGATCCGGTCGATGTCCCGCTGGTAACAGGTGCGCACGTCCTCTTCCCGGGGTTCCTCCCACCGGGGACGGCCCTGGGACTTGTCCGCAAAGGCGGCCATAGGATTTAGGCGCTTGTGTTCCAGGCGCTCCAATTCTTCCCGCACGGTCATGATCACCACTCCCATTGTCTATTGAAAGTCCATCTATGTACTTATTCCTTCTCCACCGGGAACGCCCTGTATTCCTGGCCGACCTCCATGGCCTCCACGGTGCCGGAAGTCATGTCCGTGAGTCTTTCCAGGAAAGGCCCTGCCTGGCTCTCCGGAAACAGCAGCTCCAGCTCCACCTCGGCGCCGAAGTCGCATTGCCGGACGATGCCGCCAAAGGCCGCCGCTTCCAGCTTCACCCGCTCGTAAAAGGGATAGGGGCAGGGCACATACAGCACTGTCCACACCCGCTTCATGGATTTTCCCGCAGCGTCCACAGCAATCTTCGCACCCTTGGTATAGGCCCGCACCAGCCCCCCGGCTCCCAGGAGAATCCCGCCAAAGTACCGGGTCACCACACAGACCACGTTGTAAAGGCCCTCCCGCTGCAGCACCTGCAGCATGGGCATTCCGGCGGTGCCGCCGGGCTCGCCGTCGTCGGAAAAGCGCACCGCCCCGTCCCGAATGATGTAAGCCCAGCAGTTGTGGGTGGCGTCATAATGCTGCTTTTTCATCTGCTGGATCTTTATTAGGGCTTCTTCCTCCGTCTCCACCGGCCAAAGACGGCCAATGAAGCGGGATTTCTTCTCAATGAATTCCGCTTCCCCGAATTGGGTGGGTACCAGGTACTCGTCCAAGGCTCAGCACTCCCCGATCACGTAATCTCTCAGCCGCCCCAGCAGAATGTTATCCACAATGGTCTCCACCAGGATGCCCTCAGCAGTGTAGTCCACCTGCAAAACCTGGGCATTGTCGTGGAGGGTCTCCACCAGGCCACCCTGGGAATAGGGCAGGCACAGCTTCACATGGTGCCGGGCCTGGTTCAAGGCAGTTTCGATGGCCTTCAGCAGGCCGTCCATGTTGATGCCCTTCTTGGCGGAGATGGCCACAATGTTTTTCCCCACAGGGATCTCCTCAGAATAGACCAGATCGGCCTTATTGTAGCATTTCAGCACCGGGGTGCCAGGCTTTGCCAACTGGGCAATCAGCTTCTCCACCACCGCGATGTGCTGCTCCGGATAAGGGTCGGAAGCGTCGATGACGTGCAGCAGCAGATCCGCGTATTCCAGTTCCTCCAGCGTCGCCCGAAAGGCGTCCACCAGGTGGTGGGGCAGCTTGGAAATAAAGCCTACCGTGTCGGACAGGATCACATCCAGGTTGTCCGAAACCGTCAGCAGCCGGGAGGTGGTGTCCAGGGTGTCAAATAAGCGGTTGTTGGCAGGAATGCCCGCCCCGGTCAATTGATTTAACAGGGTGGATTTTCCCGAGTTGGTATAGCCCACGATGGCCACCACGGGAATGGAATTTTTCATCCGCCGCTCCCGCTGGACGGAGCGTACCTTGCGTACCTGCTCCAGCTCTCCCTCCAGCCGGTCAATCCGTTCCCGGATATGACGGCGGTCGGATTCCAGCTTTGTCTCGCCGGGGCCACGGGTACCGATGCCGCCGCCCTGGCGGCTCAAGCTGGCGCCCATGCCGGAAAGCCGGGGCAGCAGGTATTTATACTGGGCCAGCTCCACCTGTAAGCGGCCCTCCTTGGTTTTCGCCCGCTGTGCGAAAATATCCAGGATCAAGGCACTTCGATCCAGCACCGTCACGCCGATGATCTCCTCCAAAGCCCGGATGTTTCCCGGGGACAGCTCGTTGTCGAAAATCACCATGGTGGATTGGGTCGCCTCCACCAGCATCTTCACTTCCAGAGCCTTGCCCTCGCCGATGAAGCTGTGGGAATCGGGGGTATGGCGGTTTTGCAGCACCTTCCCGGTGCAGAAGCCTCCGGCGGTTTGCAGCAGCTCCTCCAGCTCCCGCAGCGACTCGTCATTGGCGGTCTGTTCCTGGGTAAAGCAGTCCGCGTTTAACCCCACCAGTACCGCCCGTTCCTGGGTGTTCTGTTCAAAATTGGATTCCATAGTTCCTCCTACTTTTTGCAGTGCCTCTTTTTCTACAGTATACCACATTTCCCTCGGCGGCGACAACACATTTCCCGTCAAAATTTGTGAACAAAAAGAAAAAAAATCCGCACCACGAAACCGTGGTGCGGAGGCAGTGCGTCTTACTTCAGGCCAAAACGCTTGTTGAACCGATCAACACGTCCACCGGTGTCAACCAGCTTCTGCTTGCCGGTATAGAAAGGGTGGCACTTGGAGCAGATCTCAACACGAATGTCCTTCTTGGTAGAACCAGTGGTAAAGACATTGCCGCAGGCACAGCGGATGGTGGTCTGTTCGTACTTGGGATGGATACCTTCCTTCATTTCGTTCACCTCTTTCATATCAGTTAAAGGGCAGAGATTCCCTCAGCAATCTTCAATCGCCCGGATATCATAACACAGACCATCACAAAATGCAAGCATTATTTTTGCTTTTTTTCAAAAAGCCGCAAAAATCTTTGTTCCTCCACCACTGCTATGGCTCCGGCACAATGACGAGTTGCGGCGGGGGCATGCCCCCGCCCTATCATTCCTTGGAACGAAAATCAAAATGCCCAGTTGCCGCCCCGGAAGATGGGCACCACTTTCCCGTCTTCGCAAATGGCATCGATGTTCATGCTGTCGCAGCCGATCATGAAGTCCTCATGAATCATGGAGTCGTTCACGCCCAGAGCCCGGCACTCGTCCAGGGTCTTGTTCTGGAAATCCCGGATGGTATCGGCAAAGCCCATGCCCAGAGCCAGGTGGCAGGCGGCGTTCTCGTCAAACAGGGTGTTATAGAACAGCAGGCCGCTTTCGCTGATAGGGCTTTTCTGGGGCACCAGGGCGCACTCGCCCAGATAGGCCGCGCCTTCGTCCATGGACACCATGGTTTTCAGCAGCTCCTCCCCTTTCTCCGCCTTGACCTCCACAACCTTGCCGTTTTCAAAGCGGACGGAGAAATTCTCAATGAGCTGGCCCCGGTAGGAAAGGGGCTTGGAGGCGTAGACGATGCCCTCAGCCTGGCCCCGCATGGGAGAGATGAAGCACTCTTCCGTGGGGATGTTGGGGTTGAAGAAGATACCCTGGAGGCTGGTTTCTCCGCCGCCGCACCAGACTGCCTCCGGGATCATACCCACGGTCAAGTCGGTACCGTTTTCCGCAGTGTAGTGGAGCGAACGGATGTGCAGGCTGTTCAGATAATCGCAGCGGCCCTGCAGGTCAGCGTTGTGTGCGTCCCAGGCCTTCACCGGGTCTTCGGTGACCCGAGAGGTAGTCAGGATGGCCTCCCACAGCTTCTCCATGGCAGTGCTGGTGCGCATACCGGGGAACACCTTTTTGGCCCAGGCGGCACCGGGCACAGCGGCAATGCACCACTGATCCTTGTTCTCCCGGCGATCCCGGTAGGGCTTTAGGATGGGATACTGCATCTGCCGGGCTTTGGACACCTTCTCCATATTGATACCCTTAAGACCATCCGGATCGTCGGATTCCAGATAGATGCGGCAGGGCAGCGTTTCGCAGTAGTGCTCCTGGCGGGCCTTCTCCCACTCCTCCACGGTACCCAGGGTCTTGAGGCTGCGGTAGCGGTAGTGCAGCTTATCCAGGGGCTGATACTCCCACTGGACGGTCACCTTTTTCGCCTTGGCCTTGTAGGCCTCTTCCACCACCATGGCCACAAATTCCGGCTGATCCAACCCTGCGCGGATCAAAACCTCCTGGCCCTTCTGGACATTCACGCCCCGGCGGACGATGAGCTTGGCATATTCCCGCAGAACAGTTTTTTTCATAAAAATGTCTCCTTTTCATATCGTTTTTGCTATGGTATCAGATTTTACCCAAAAGGTCAATGATTGTTGCAATTTCTTAAAAAATGGTTTATACTGACTGCATCCAACGCAGGCCCGGCCTGCTCCAGAGAGGAATTACGACCATGCTGACCAAAGAAGAATTTCAAGAAAAAATCAACGGCGGCGTCCGCATTCTGGACGGCGCCACCGGCTCCAACCTCCGAGCCGTGGGAATGCCCAAGGGCTGCTGCACCGAGCAGTGGGTGCTGGAGCATCCGGAGCCCCTGGTGGCCCTGCAGCGCGCCTATGCCGAGGCGGGGGCCCAGATTATCTACGCTCCCACCTTCCAGGCCCAGCCCATTGCCCTAAAGGCCGTGGGGCTGGAGAAGCAGACCGAGAAGGTCAACGAAGCGCTGGTGGCTCTGAGCCGCTCCGCCGCTCCCGGCTGTCTCATCGCGGGAGATCTGACCACCCTGGCCACCTTCTGCGACAGCTGGGACCCGGACTGTTTTGACCTGCTGGTGGAGAACTACCGCCGCCAGATCCGGGGGCTGATCGGCGGCGGAGCCGACCTGCTGGTGGGAGAGACATTGCTGTACCAGCAGGAAGCGGAGGCCATCCTCACCGCTGCCGAGCTGGAAGGGGCCGGAGCCGTCATGTATTCCTTCACCATGCAATCCGACGGCTCCCTGTTCTCCGGGCCGGATGCCGGGCCAATCCTTGCCGAGTTGGAGAAAGCCGGTGCGGCCGCCGTCGGTTTTAACTGTGTTGCTGCGGATATGATGACCCCCTACCTGGTGTCCAAGCTGCGCCGGTATGTGAAAGGCCCCCTTGTCAGCAAGCCCAACGCCGGAATGACCGTGATCAATGCCGCGGGGATTGCGGAGTACGCCAT
>CAYYGF010000038.1:0-13572 GCA_964471315.1 uncultured Oscillospiraceae bacterium
GCGCCTCCCGGTTCCGGGAGGCGCTGCATGGTTATTTGCGAATTGTTTTGAACACCGTATCGATGGTATCCAGCGTCAGAGCAAACAGGAGCACCCCCAGGAAGAAATACTGGAAATGGCCCATGACCGCACCGATCACCGGAGCACTTTCCCCAAACAGCACATCCAACCGCTCGGAAAAGACGGGATTGTAAACTTGGCTGCTGGTCAGCCACCATACCGCCAGCAGCGCGGAAACCAAATTGGTAACAATGGTCACCCACATGACCTTTCGGTTGTACTGCCGCTCCATCAGCTTGACCGAGTCCCCTGTAATTCCCAACAGGGCAAACAGCACAATAAGATACCACCGGGAACGGATGGCGGCGGCGCTGAAAACCGGCACCATTTCCCCGGTATCCGCCCGGAAAAAGCCCAGAATTTCCGGCACTCCCAGGAACAGCACCGCAAAGGCCATGCACAAGAGGATCCCCAGAACCGGCTCCCACAGAGGAATCTCCTAATTCTTCTTAGGGACTTGGGGCAGGTCGTCAAAGTTGAACGGCTCCCCGATCCGGATACCCCTATTGGAAAACACCGCGAACAAAACCGTCACAAAAGCAAAGCCGGAGACCAAGCCCTGCCACAGCATGGCCAGCCACTGGGCAGCGGCAGTTAGCCAGGGCTGGGGCTCTAAAATCTGCAGCAGGACCGAGGCTATCGTCATTCCCCCGGCGCAGCTCCAACACCAGTCCGGATACCGTTTCGTCGATGTTCATACTGTGTCTCCTTCTTTTATTGTGTGATTATATTATACTGTGTGCTGCACTATATGTTAAGTATTAAAATATTTGATATTATTTGTTTCCTGGTCTCTGTTCTGGTTTACATAAATGCATAAAAATGTTAGGTTTTTGTAACGTTTTGCGGTAGACTTGACTTTTTCGGCCATATGTTGTATAATTCAGTGTGATTTTCTCGAAACGGAGATATTTCCTATGAAAAAAGCGACAAAAATTTTGGTATCCACCCTGCTGGCGGTGTTGATTGGCGTCAGCGTCGTGTGGTACCTGTTTGTGTACGACCGGGCGTTTACCCGGGATACCCTGCTTGGGCAGGCACGGTTTCAGGATCTCCACGGCAATTCCCGCCTGTCCTCCTGGTTCTATGACTTGGCCTACGACTTCTCCGGCCACGACGAAAATGTGGCCATTGAGCTTGCCAACCAGTACAAGAAAACCGGCAACTATACCAAGGCGGAAGTTACCCTGACGAAGGCCATCAACAGCGAACCCACCGTGGAACTGTACACCGCCCTAAGTCATGTCTATGTCGAGCAGGACAAGCTGCTGGATGCGGTCAATCTGCTGGACAACATTCCGAACCCCGCCATCAAGGCGGAAATTGACGCCCAGCGCCCCACCGCGCCGGAGAGCGACCATTCCTCCGGCTACTACAGCCAGTATATCGACGTGCAGCTTTCCTCCACCGCCGACACCATATATTACACCGTTGACGGCGACTATCCCTCCATCGCCGGTTCTGTCTACGAATCCGCCATTTCTCTGCCTGCCGGAGAATCCTCCATTTACGCCATCGGCGTGAGCAAATCCGGGCTGGTCAGCCCGCTGTCCGTTCTGGGCTACACCATCACCGGCGTCATCGAGGAGGTCAGCTTCGTGGATGCCGCTATGGAATCCGCCCTGCGGGAGCTGATCGGTGTCAGCCAGGACGCTGTGGTCTACACCAACCAGCTCTGGTCGATTCAGACCTTCACCGTTCCCGACGGGGCAACCACCTTCAGCGATCTGGAGCTGCTGCCGTATCTGGAAAAGCTTACCCTCCAGAACCGCACCCTGGACAGTTTGAGCTGCCTGTCCGGTCTCAGCAAGCTGAACACCCTGGATCTGACCGGCTGCCGTTTCCCCTCTGCAGATCTGTCCATCCTGGCTACCCTGCCCGCACTGACCAGCTTGACGCTGGCGGATTGCAGTCTGAGTACCATCGACTCCCTGGCTGGCGCCAACAGTCTGACGTATCTGGATCTCAGCAGCAACACCGTTCGAAATCTGGAGGCCCTATCCCCCATGGAGCACCTCAAGGAGCTGCACCTCCAGCACAACGCCATCAATGATCTGAGCGCTTTGAGCGGTCTTGCCAGTCTGGAAACCTTGAATCTCAGCTTTAACCAGGTTAGCGATCTGTCGCCCCTGGCCGGATGTGCGCGTCTGAACTGGCTGGACGCCGGAAACAACCAGCTGACCAGTCTGAACGGTGTAACCAATCTGCCGCTGCTGACCTACCTCAGCGTAGAATATAACGCGCTGACCGATGTGTCCAACCTGGCTGGCTGCACCGGACTGACCAGTTTGAACATCGGCAGCAATGATATCACCGATATCTCCAGTCTGGCTTCTCTGACCAAGCTGGAATCCTTCAATTTCTCCTCCAACAAAATCGAGGCGCTGCCCGAATGGCCCGACGGCTGCGCGCTGCAAACCATCGATGGCTCCTACAACGCCCTGTCCGATATCGATGTCCTGCAAAAGATGCAGTCTCTGACCTATGTGTATATGGACTACAATGTGCTGACCAACATTGACGCCTTGGCCAATTGCTACTGTCTGGTGCAGGTCAACGTATTCGGCAACAAGATCGCGGATGTCTCCGCCCTTCGGGAGCACGATATCATCGTCAACTACGATCCCACCGTAAAAGAATAAGTCCCTGGCGGCACCCAACCGGGTGCCGCCAATTTTATGCCCTGTATCCGCAGGAAAAGGTTTTCCAAAGGCGGCAGAACCATAAAAAACACGCGGGAGCACTCCCGCGTGTTTTTGTTATTGCGTTTTTTTCTGTTGGAGAACCTGGGGTATGAAATTGGGGGCAACCTTGCCCTTTCCCTTCTGCTTGACATAGAAGAAACCAATGATGGAGAACACCGTTGCGCCAATGAGGTTCACGAACAAATCCTTCATGGTATCGTACAGGCCCACATCCAGATAACCGCCCAGCCCCAGCGTCTGCTGGGTGCCGTCGGAGTGAACCACGATGGTTTCCGCGATATCCCGGACATGAACCACCGTATTGGTCATGGTGGGATCGAAATTCACGGAATGGATGGCATGGATGACCGTATCCTTCTGCATATCCATTCCCAGCAAGTAATCGCCGCTGAATTCAAAAAACTCCCACAGCACACCGATGGTCATGGAGAAGCAGAAGGCCGCAATGGCCAGATACAGCGGGGACAGCTGGATGGAAAATTTCTCATTCCGGTTCAGCATATCCACCAGAGCAAAGCCAATGGCGGCACACAAGAAGCCGTTGATGGTGTGCAGCATGGTATCCCAATGGGGAACCCGGACATAGAAGCTGTTGATTTCTCCCAGGATTTCCGCCGCGAAGATAAACAGCAGAATGATGATCTCCAGCGCGCTGGGCAGCTCAATCTCCAGCTTTCTGGAAATCAAGCTGGGCAGCGTCATCAATACCAATGACAAGCCGCACAGGAACACACTGTTATATTCCTGGCGGAAAATTCCGCGAATCAAAGCCAGGATCACCAGCGCCCGCAAAATCAGATACACGGTCAGCGTCGTCTGGTTGCTGTACAATACCCGGTGAAACGACTGTTTCCTCTCCTTTTTCTTCATGGAAACCCTCCCCTTTCGCTTGTTACAGTACCATCAGCAGCGTCCCCGCCCCGATCAGCACACAGCCCAGTGCCGATTTCACGGTGATCTTTTCCCGCAAAAACACAAAGGCCAGAATCAGCGTGATCACCACGCTCAGCTTATCCACCGGAACCACCTTGCTGGCCTGGCCGATTTGCAGCGCCCGGTAATAGCAAAGCCAGGATGCGCCGGTGGCAAGCCCCGACAAAATGAGAAACAGCCAGCTTTTGCGGCTGATGGAGGAAATGCCATTCTGGCTTCCGGTCAGAAACACCATTCCCCAGGCCATCCCCAATACCACCACCGTACGCAGCGCGGTGGCCAGATTGGAATTAACACCATCAATGCCGATTTTCGCCAGAATTGAGGTTAGCGCGGCAAAAACCGCTGACAGCAGCGCAAATACGAACCACATGGACTTTTCCCCCTTTTTCTACATTATAGCACGTTTTTCCCTACCGTCAAGTAATGGGCTTCTACAACCGAAAAAGGAGCCGTTAAAATATAGCTATTTTAACAACTCCAGTTTTTCGTTATTCCGCTGCCACGCAAAGGGCTGCCTTGGCCGCGGACAGCATCAGCTTGATTCGGTTGAGCTGGTTGACCTCCGACGCGCCTGGATCATAGTCCACCGCCGCGATGTTGGCCTGGGGATATTCCCGCTTCAGCGCCTTCATAACGCCCTTGCCCACCACGTGATTGGGCAGGCACGCGAAGGGCTGGATGCACACAATATTGGGCACCCCGGATTGGATCAGCTCCACCATCTCTCCCGTCAGGAACCAGCCTTCCCCATACTGGTTGCCCAGGGACAGGAAGGGCTTGGTCATCTCGGCCAGCTCCTCAATGGGAACCGGAGCATCAAACCGGTCGCTTTTTTCCAACGCCTCAATGGCAGGCCGGCGCAGAAGCCGGATCAGCTTCACCGCCACCTCCGCCGCCATGGCGCTGGATTTTTTCGCGCCCAGGAACTCGGCTTTATATTTCCCGTTGTACAAACAGTAATTCATAAAGTCCATCAGATCGGGTACCACCGCCTCGGCGCCTTCCCGTTCCAGCAAATCCACCAGATGGTTATTGGCCAGAGGCATGTACTTCACCAGAATCTCACCGACCACGCCGACTCGAGGCTTACGCAACGTCTCGTCGATCGGCAGTGTATCAAAATCCCGGACAATTTCCTGGCAATACTGCTGGTACAGGCCCATGGAGTGCTTGCCTGTCAGCGCCTGTACGCACTTTTTCGTCCAGTGGGCATGGAGGGCGTCCGCGCTTCCCTTGGTCAGCTCATAGGGCCGTACCCGGTACAGACAGCGCATCAGCAGGTCGCCATATACCACCGCCTCAAAAATATCCCGAAGCAGCGGCACGGTCATGCTGAAGCCCTCGTTCTTCTCCATGCCGTTGAAGTTCAGAGAGATCACGGGAATATGTCCCAGATTCGCTTTTTCCAGCGCGCGCCGGATAAAGGCCACATAGTTGCTGGCCCGGCAACAGCCGCCGGTCTGGGTCATCATAATGGCCAGCTTGTCCGTATCGTATTTCCCGGACAGCACCGCCTGCATGATCTGACCCACCACAGTGATGGAGGGGAAGCAGGCGTCGTTGTTGACAAATTTGAGGCCTGTATCGATGGCTGTCCGGTTGTCGTTGTCCAGCAGAACCACATTGTAGCCGTGTCTGCGCAGCACCGGCTCCACCAGTTCAAAGTGGATGGGGCTCATCTGGGGTGCCAAGATGGTATAGCCCTCCTGGCGCATCTGACGGGTGAATTCCGTCCGCTGGTATTTCTGGGGAGCGGGCTGGGCCAGAATCCGCTTCTCCCGGCGCATATCCATGGCCGCCAGCAGGCTGCGGATCCGGATGCGCACCGCGCCCAGGTTGTTTACCTCATCGATTTTCAGCAGGGTGTAGAGCTTGTTGCTCTTTTCCAGGATCTCCGCCACCTGGTCGGTGGTCACCGCATCCAGGCCGCAGCCAAAGGAATTCAACTGGATCAGCTCCAAATCGTTTCGCTTGGCCACAAATTCCGCGGCGGAATACAGTCGGGAGTGATACACCCACTGATCCACCACCCGCAAAGGCCGCTCGGCTTTGGGATCCAGCGGCAGGCTGTCCTCGGTGAATACCGTCAGACCATAGGAGGCAATCAGTTCCGGGATGCCGTGGTTGATCTCCGGATCGATGTGATAGGGTCGGCCGCACAGCACGATGCCTCTGCCCTGCTTGGCTTCCATTTCCGCCAGCAGCCGGGCGCCCTCCCGACGGATATCCGCCTTGGCTTGCAGCTGCTCCTGCCAGGCCGCATGGACGGCGGCGCGCACTTCCTTTTCCGGGATCTGCCACTCCTCAGCGGCTGTTTTCACCAGCCGGTCGGCGGCGGTTTGCTCGGAGGTCAAGGCGATAAAGGGGCGAATGTAATGAACGCTGCCGTCCGCGATTTCCTCCACGTTGTTTTTTAGGTTCTCCGCGTAGGAGACCACAATGGGGCAGTTGTAGTGGTTTTGGGCGTCCTCCGTCTCCTGGTGCTCATAAAACACACAGGGATGGAAAATCTCCCGAACACCCTGGTCAATCAGCCACTGCACATGACCATGGGACAGCTTAGCAGGATAACACTCCGACTCTGAAGGGATGGAGGCCATGCCCTGCTCGTAAATTCTTCGGGTGGAGAAGGGAGTCAGCACCACTCGAAAACCCAACACCTTGAAAAAGGTCGCCCAGAAGGGGTAGTTTTCGTACATGTTCAGCACTCTGGGAATGCCGATGGTGCCCCGGGGTGCTTGATCTTCCGCCAGAGACGGGTAGTCGAACAACCGCTGGCGCTTGTAGAGCACCATGTTGGGGGCCTTCTCCCCTTTTTCGGCTCCCCCCGCGCCTTTTTCACAGCGGTTGCCGCTGATGTGCTTTCTGCCGCCGGAAAAATGGTTGATGGTGAGCATACAGTGGTTGGAGCAGCCGCCGCAGCGGACGGAGTTGGTCTTGTAGCTCAGGCGCAGCATCTCCTCCAGGGAAAGCATGGTAGTCTCCTGGCCCGCATAGTGGCTTTTCGCCACCAGCGCCGCGCCGAAGGCCCCCATCAAGCCGGAAATATCCGGGCAGGTAACCTCCACTCCGGCGATTTTTTCCAAAGCCCGAAGCACCGCCTGGTTATGGAAGGTGCCGCCTTGAACCACAATGTGGCGGCCCAGATCCTCAGCCGATGCCAGCTTGATGACCTTGTACAGGGCGTTTTTGATGACAGAATAGGCAAGGCCCGCAGAGATATCCGGCACCGTTGCCCCTTCCTTTTGGGCCTGCTTGACATTGGAGTTCATAAACACCGTGCACCGGGTGCCCAAATCCACCGGGGCTTTGGCCAATAAAGCCTCCTTGGCAAAGCCCTCAGCGGTATAGCCCAAACTGGTGGCAAAATTTTCAATGAACGAACCGCAGCCGGAGGAACAGGCCTCGTTGAGCAAAATGGTGTCCACCGTGCCGTTTTTCAGCTTGATGCACTTCATATCCTGGCCGCCGATATCCAGCACACAGTCCACCTCCGGGTCAAAGAAGGAGGCGGCCGTGCAGTGGGCAATGGTCTCCACCACACCCTCGTCCAGGGCAAAAGCGGATTTTAAGAGGGATTCCCCGTAGCCGGTGGAGCAGCCCCGGACAAGCTTTGCCTCTGCGGGCAGCTGGCGTTTCAGCTCCCCAATGGCGAACTGGGCGGTGAGGATGGGATTGCCCTGGTTACCCGCGTAGAAGGAATACAGCAGCTGTCCCTTCTCGCCAATCAGCACCAGCTTGGTGGTGGTGGAACCGGCGTCGATGCCCAGGTAGCAATTTCCGGTGTAATCCGCCAGGCTCTCCTTTTTCACCACCGCCTGGCTATGGCGGCGGCAAAAGGCATCGTACTCCGCCTGGCTTCGGAACAGCGGCTCCAGCCGGGGCATTTCGAAGGAGGCCTTTACCCCCTGTTCCAGGGTCTTCACCAAACTGTCCAGGGATACTTCCTCCGCGTCCGCCGCTTCCAGCGCCGCTCCCATGGCCGCAAAAAGGTGGGAGTTCTCCGGGTCTACCGTGGTTTCCTCTGTCAGCTTCAAGGTGCGAATAAACGCCGCCTTCAGCTCTGTCAAAAAATGCAGCGGCCCGCCCAGGAAGGCGACACAGCCCCGGATGGGTTTTCCGCAAGCCAGACCGGAAATAGTCTGGTTCACCACCGCCTGGAAAATGGAGGCGGCCAAGTCAGCCTTGGTGGCGCCCTCGTTGATGAGGGGCTGGATATCGGTTTTGGCAAACACGCCGCACCGGGCGGCAATGGGATAGATCTGCTTGTAATCCTTGGCCGCGTCGTTCAATCCGGCAGCGTCGGTTTGCAGCAGCGCCGCCATTTGGTCAATAAAGGAGCCGGTGCCGCCGGCGCAGACGCCGTTCATCCGCTCCTCCAGGCCGCCGGTGAAATAAATGATCTTGGCATCCTCGCCGCCCAGCTCGATGGCCACATCGGTCTGCGGTGCGGCGTGTTTCAGCGCCGTGGCCACTGCCACGACCTCCTGCACGAATTCCATATGCAGAGATTTGCCCAGGTTGATGGAGCCGGAGCCAGTGATCTTCACCCGCAGATTGCAGGGGCCAAGGTTTTTTCTCGCCTGCATCAGCAGGGTTTTCAGAGTCCCTTGGGTATGGGCATGGTGACGGCGGTAATCCCCAAAGAGAATCTGCCCTTCCTCGTCCAGAACCACCAGCTTGACAGTGGTAGAGCCAATATCAATTCCGGCCATATAGGTGTTCATGTTCCAATACCTCCAGATTGACGGGTTATCCTAAAAAACCGCCCGTCAAAGTGCAAAACAACAATGTAAACGCCACACAGAACAGGTGGCTGTCAAACCGATCCAGGATGCCACCATGCCCGGGAAGGAGCTTGCCGAAATCCTTGATCCCGCATACCCGCTTCACCACGGACATGGACAGGTCGCCGAACTGGGCCACCACAGAAGCCAGCAGCCCGTACACAGCCATCCAGAAATAGTTGACACGGTATCCTCCCCAGCCGCTTAGGAAAATTCCCAGCACCAGCATTCCCAGAATAGAAGCAAGCACCCCTGCAGCCGCCCCCTCTACAGACTTGTTGGGGCTGACCTTGGGTGCCAGCCTGTGCCGCCCAAACCGGCTGCCCACCAGATAGGCCGCCACATCCGTGACAAAGCACAGCGTCACAGAGGCTGTCAGATAGATGAGGCCATTCGGTATCTGCCGCAGCTCCGGAATGGCTTTAAACAAAAACGCCACTGCCAGCACGATCAGAGATACCTTGCCCGGCCGGTCAAGCCGGAGACTATCCTGATTGCCCATCATCCACCCGAAGGCCACCACCGCCAGGGGAAATACCACCAGCAGCCCATACCCATAATGGGGAAAGGGCAGCAGGATCACCGCCATCATGGCGATGATGGCGCTGGGCAGTCCCACAGGATGCCGGGCCATCCCCGCCGCGCCGTAAATCTCGTACACAGCGAAGGCCGTCATCAGTGCCACCGCGCAGGACAGGACGCCCGGCACATAGGAGTAATACAGGATCAAGTAGACAGCCACGGTAATACCCGCGCCTGTGAGGGTCCGTTTCAGCATGGTCAATTCCTTTTCTATTTCACGGCGCTGTTATTGCTCCAAAATCCGCATAAACTCATCGCCGGTAATGGTTTCCTTCTCATACAGGTATTTGGCCAGCTGCTCCAGCTTGTCCCGGTTGTCCAGCAGGAGCTTGCGGGCCTTTTCGTGCTGCTTCTTCACCAGTTCCACAACCAGCTGGTCAATCTTTGTCTGGGTCTCGGCGGAGCAGGCCAGAGATGCGTCGCCGCCCAGGTATTGGTTGGTAACGGTTTCCAGGGCCACCATATCGAATTCCTCGCTCATGCCGTACCGGGTAATCATAGCCCGGGCCAACTTGGTGGCCTGCTCAATGTCGTTGGACGCACCGGTAGAAATGGTACCCACAGCAATCTCCTCTGCCGCCCGGCCGCCGGCGAAGGTGGCGATCTTATTCTCGATCTCTTCCTTGGTCATGAGATAATGGTTGCCTTCCTCCACCTGCATGGTGTAGCCCAAAGCGCCGGAGGTTCTGGGAATGATGGTGATCTTCTGGACAGGCGCGGAGTGGGTCTGAAGCGCCGCCACCAGCGCGTGGCCGATTTCGTGGTAGGAAACCGCCATTTTTTCCTGGTCAGTGAGAATGGCGTTTTTCTTCTGATAGCCCGCGATGACCGTTTCAATGGATTCCTCCATATCCGCCTGGGTAGCAAATTTCCGGCCGTCCCGTACCGCCCGCAGCGCTGCCTCGTTGATGATGTTGGCCAGCTCCGCGCCGGAAGCGCCGGAGGCCATCCGGGCGATCCGGTTAAAGTCCACATCCTCGGCAATTTTCACCTTCTTGGCGTGAACCTTCAAAATCGCCTCCCGGCCCTTCAGATCCGGCAGCTCCACCGGCACCCGGCGGTCAAACCGCCCAGGCCGGGTCAGCGCCGGATCCAGGGACTCAGGACGGTTGGTCGCGGCGAGAATGATGACGCCGTTGTTGCCCTCAAAGCCGTCCATCTCGGTCAGCAGCTGGTTCAGGGTCTGCTCCCGCTCGTCGTTTCCACCCATGGTTCCGGTGTTTCGCTTCTGACCGATGGCATCAATCTCGTCAATGAAGACGATACAGGGCGCTTTTTCCTTGGCCTGCTGAAACAGGTCACGCACTTTACTGGCGCCCATGCCTACGAACATCTCCACAAATTCCGAGCCGGAGATGGAGAAGAAGGGCACATCCGCCTCGCCTGCCACTGCCTTGGCCAGCATGGTTTTGCCGGTACCCGGAGGGCCTACCAGCAGCACGCCTTTGGGCATGGTGGCGCCGATTTCCTGGTATTTGCTGGGATCATGCAGGTAATCCACGATCTCCGCCAGGCTCTCCTCCGCCTCATCCTCGCCCTCTACGTCGGAGAAATTGATGCCGTTGGAGGATTTGACATAGACCTTGGCATTGCTTTTGCCCATTTCAAAGGACATGGAGTTGGGGCCGCCCATTTTGTCCATCATCTTCCGGGACAAGAACTGTCCGATGCCGATGAACAGCACCATGGGCAAAATCCAGGACAGCAGGAAGTTGAGGAGGGGCGATGTTTCCTCCACAATCTCTGCGCTGAACTGCGCGCCCGCCTCATGCAGCCGGTCGACGCGGTTGGGATCTTCCAGGATGCCGGTCTTGTAGATTTGGGTTCCTTCCTTATCCGTAAAGATGATCTGGTTGTCTTGGATGTCCACCTGGCCGATGTTTTTTTCCTCGGTCATGGTCATAAAGGTGCCGTAGTCCACTTCCTTGATCTGCCGCTCCATGATAGCTGGCATGGCCAGAAAATTAAACAGCATCAGCACCAGCAGTACCAGGCTATAGTAATAAATTAACGGTTTTTTGGGCTTTTTGACTTCATTCACGGCTCTTTCCTCCCTTTATCTTCTGAATCCGCTGACTGCGTTCTTCCTCCAGGCTTTCCAAAATCTCCTTCAAGTGCTCATTCAAAGGATGAATGCTGTGGAAGGGGCGGAAGAAATGGTACTTTTGTTGATTCTTAAGATACGAATTGCGGATGTGATCCTTGATGCCCTCGTAGGTCAGAACCGTGGCGTTCTCCTCTGCGAACCGCTTCAGCTTTACCACCAGCTGCGTGGAATGGGCCACATCGATGACAAACACACCGAAGAACATGCCGATAAAGAAGGAAAACGCCAGATTCCGGGACAGCCAATCCAGACCGTTGAGGATATGAGGATGGATCAGAAAATAATACACAGCCCCCAGCACTGCCCAGGCCAAGGAAAAAGCTGGGCAGATAATACCCTGGATATTGCCCCACAGGTTTGAGTAATCCCACAGCCGAACCTTCAGAAACTTCAAGCAGAAGATACCGGCAATGTATTCAATCAACGTCATGCCCACCGCCATGGCGGCAAACAGGGCAATCTTATTCCAGAAGGGATCCGTAATCAGCTGATAATTCTCCAGGGATGCCAGCAAGTACAGAACGCACAGGCCAAAGCCATATATCGGCAAATACGGCCCGGTGCAGAAGCCGGGGTTGACCCATTTTTGATTGCGCATGGTCAAGTTCCGCCATAGCAGCTCCAGAATCCAGCCCAATACAGAGCCTATGAAAAATAGATAGGCCAACGTCAAGAATATGTTCATATATCTCTCCTCCATCATAACCCATTTTTTGACAGTATACGTACTTTTTCTAAACTGAAACGAAACTTACCATTTCCATTTTATGAACGAAACCTCTGTATTTTCCTTTGTCAAGGGCCAATGCGCAAGAAGAAGCAGGACATTTTTTGTGCAAAACGCTAAAAATTCGTTTTCAATATGGTTTGGAATTGATTTTTCCGCAATTATTCGGTATTATTCTATTATCACAAGTCTGCAAAATCAACAGGCTTTCTGGTATGGCAATCTGAAAAAACAAATTTCACAGCTTCGCAGCCGGGTGTTTGGTTTGTTTGACGAGAAGCGGCTCCTTTCTGTCCAGGCGGGTGAAATGGGTTTGTAAGGATGCTTGTAAGATATCAAGGGAGGAATTCACAAATGAACGAACTGCAAAAAAAAGTCGGTGAGATCGGCTGCGTGCCGGTTATCAAGCTGACCAACCCTCAGCGGGACGCCGGTCCCCTGTCTGACGCCCTTTGCGCCGGCGGTGTTCCCGTTGCCGAGATCACCTTCCGTGCCGCCGGTGCGGACGAAGCCATGAAGATCATGCTGGAGCGGCATCCCGAAATGCTGGTTGGTGCCGGTACTGTTCTGACCACCGAGCAGGTGGATAAGACCATCGCCGCCGGCGGCAAATTCGTTGTCACCCCCGGCCTGGATCCCGAGATCGTCAAGTACTGCCAGGAAAAGGGCATCACCTGCTTCCCCGGCTGCACCACCCCCACTGATTACCACACCGCCTACAAGCTGGGCCTGGAAGTGCTGAAGTTCTTCCCCGCTGAGCAGAGCGGTGGTCTGGCCAAGATCAAAGCTATGTCCGCTCCCTTCCCCATGTTCAAGGTCATGCCCACCGGCGGCGTTTCCCTCAAGAACCTGGCGGAGTATGCCGCCTGCCCCGTGATCGTCGCCTGCGGCGGCTCCTACATGTGCCCCGACAAGCTGATCCAGGCCGGCGCTTGGGACGAGATCACCGAACTGTGCAGAAAATCTGTGGAAATTGTCAAGGAGGCTAGAAAGTAATGGCAAGAATCGTAACCTTCGGCGAGCTGATGCTCCGCCTGCAGCCCTATAACTACGAGCGTTTCGTCCAGTGTGACCATGTGGAATTCACCTTCGGCGGCGGCGAGGCCAACGTGGCCGTGTCCCTGGCCAATTACGGCATGGATGCCGCTTTCGTCACCAAGCTGCCTGCCCACGCCATCGGCCAGGCCGCTGTGAACTCCCTGCGCCGCTATGGCGTGGACACCACCAAAATCGTCCGTGGCGGCGACCGTGTGGGCATCTACTTCAACGAGAAGGGCGCTTCTCAGCGCGGCTCCGTATGCATCTATGACCGGGCCCACTCCGCCATTCAGGAGGCTCAGCCCTCCGACTTCGACTGGGACAAGATCTTCGAGGGTGCTGACTGGTTCCACTTCACCGGCATCACCCCGGCCCTGGGCCCCAACGTGGTGGAAATCTGCCGGGAGGCCTGCAAGGCTGCCAAGGCCCATGGCTGCAAGATCTCCTGCGACCTCAACTACCGTGGCAAGCTGTGGACCCGTGCCCAGGCCCGGGAGGCTATGACCGACCTGTGCCAGTACGTGGACGTGTGCATCGCCAACGAAGAAGACGCCAAGGACGTGTTCGGCATCGAGGCCGAGGCCACCGATATCTACGGCGGCAGCCTGAACCACGAGGGCTACAAGTCCG
>CAYYGF010000039.1:0-13393 GCA_964471315.1 uncultured Oscillospiraceae bacterium
TACGAAAACATCAATATACGCCAAGAAGGGGCGGCGTTTGCCGCCCCTTGGGCTTTATCGCTTAGTCAACGCTCTCGTAGTCCGCGTCCACCACGCCGTCGTCGCCGGGCTGCTGGTAGTTACCGCCAGCGGCCTGGGCGCCGTCCTGGGGGCCCGCCTGCTGGTACAGCTTCTCAGAAACCTTGTAGAAGGCCTGCTGGACTTCCTCGGTAGCGGCCTTGATGGCAGCTACGTCATTGCCCTTGTTGACTTCCTTCAGCTTGTCGATGGCGCTCTGGATGGAGGCCTTCTCGGAGGCGTCGATCTTGTCGCCCAGCTCGTTCAAGGTTTTCTCGGTCTGGTAGACGGTCTGATCGGCGGCGTTGTGGGTGTCGACCTCTTCCTTGCGGGCCTTATCCTCGGCAGCGTACTGCTCGGCTTCCTTCACGGCCTTGTCGATGTCCTCCTGGCTCAGATTGGTGGAGGCGGTGATGGAGATGTTGGCCTCCTTGCCGGTGCCCAGATCCTTAGCGGAGACCTTCACGATGCCGTTGGCGTCGATGTCGAAGGTGACCTCGATCTGAGGCACGCCCCGGGGTGCGGGCGCGATGCCGCCCAGCTGGAAGCGGCCCAGGGTCTTGTTATAAGCGGCCATTTCCCGCTCGCCCTGGAGGACATGAACCTCAACGCTAGTTTGGCCGTCCGCGGCGGTGGAGAAGATCTGGCTCTTGTGGGTGGGAATGGTGGTGTTGCGGTCGATCAGACGGGTGAACACGCCGCCCATGGTCTCAATGCCCAGGGACAGAGGCGTGACGTCCAGCAGCAGGATGTCCTGCACATCGCCGGTGAGTACGCCGCCCTGGATGGCAGCGCCCACAGCCACGCACTCGTCGGGGTTGATGCCCTTAAAGCCTTCCTTGCCGGTGATGCCCTTCACGGCGTCCTGCACGGCGGGGATACGGGTGGAGCCGCCAACCAGCAGCACCTTGTGGATATCAGAAGCGGACAGCCCAGCGTCGGACATGGCCTGACGGACGGGCTTCATGGTGCGCTCCACCAGGTCGGCGGTCAGCTCATTGAACTTGGCCCGGGTCAGGGTCACGTCCAGGTGCTTGGGGCCGGTGGCGTCGGCGGTGATATAGGGCAGGTTGATGTTGGTGGAGGTGACGCCGGACAGCTCGATCTTGGCCTTCTCAGCGGCTTCCTTCAGACGCTGCATCGCCACCTTGTCGCTGGCCAGGTTGATGCCCTCGGCCTTCTTGAACTCGGCCACCAGGTAATCCATGATCCGCTGGTCAAAGTCGTCGCCGCCCAGGTGGGTGTCGCCGGCAGTGGCCAGAACCTCGATGATGCCGTCGCCGATGTCCAGGATGGACACATCGAAGGTACCGCCGCCCAAGTCATAGACCATGATCTTCTGCTCCTGCTCCTTGTCCAGGCCGTAGGCCAGGGCAGCGGCAGTAGGCTCGTTGATGATCCGCTTTACATCCAGGCCGGCGATCTTGCCGGCGTCCTTGGTGGCCTGACGCTGGGCGTCGGAGAAGTAAGCGGGAACGGTGATGACGGCCTCGGAGACGGTCTGGCCCAGATAGCTCTCGGCGTCCGCCTTCAGCTTCTGCAGGATCATGGCGCTGATCTCCTGGGGGGTGTAGCCCTTGCCGTCAATGGTGACGTGGTAATTTTCGCCCATGTGGCGCTTGATGGAAGAAACGGTGCGATCCGCGTTGGTGACAGCCTGGCGCTTTGCCACCTGGCCGACCATACGCTCGCCGGTCTTGGAGAAGGCCACAACAGAGGGAGTGGTGCGGGTGCCTTCGGCGTTGGCGATCACAACAGGCTCGCCGCCTTCCAGAACAGCCACACAGGAATTGGTAGTACCAAGGTCAATACCGATAATCTTAGACATAATGTTTTCCTCCTATATAAATCCATAGTTTTTACAAAGTTAACGCATTCGCAAAATGCAGAATGCGGAATGCAAAATGCTAAATGAATGATATTAGGTCAATTTTGCATTTAGCATTTTGAATTTTGCATGTTAATTCGCCACCTGCACCATGGCAAAGCGGACGATCTTTTCGCCGATTTTGAACCCCTTCTGGAACACCTGGGCGATGACATTTTCTCCCAGTTCCTCATTTTCCACATGCATTACGGCGTTGTGCCTGTTGGGGTCGAAGCTGTCGCCGACCTCTCCGAAGATTTCCACGCCCAGGCCGTTCAAGATCTTCACCAGCTCGGTCATGGTCATCTCCACGCCCTTTTTGAAGGCGGCGTCCTCGGTGGGCTGGTTCAGCGCCCGCTCCAGGTTGTCGTAAATGGGAAGCATCTTCGTTACGGCGTCGGCCTTGCCGTTGCCGTAGGCGGCATCCTTCTCTTTGATGGTGCGCTTGCGGAAGTTGTCGTACTCTGCCGCCAGCCGGAGCCGGGCGTCGTGCTCGGCGTTATATTTTTCTTCCCAGGGATCGGCAGGCGCTTCTGCCGGGGTTTCCTCCGGAACCAGCTCCTCCTCGGGAATGGGGGTTACGGGATCTTCCTGTTTTGTTTCCTTTTCTGCTTCTGCCACGTTCATTCCTCCTATGGTTCAAGCGTGTGGGGGTAAGCCCCGCAAGCGTTCACATTTTCCTATTCCTTTGGTTCCTCCGGCGGTTTGCTGGCGCCGGGCAGCTGGGGCTGCTCGGGCTTGGCAAACAGCTTGCTTAAGCTCTCGGCGAAGTAGCTCAACCGGGCGGTGACCTTGGCGTAGTCCATCCGGGTGGGGCCTACCACGCCAATCATGCCCTGCATACCGTCGCCGATGTCGAACTTTGTCATCACCACGGAGGCATCCTTCAATTCGTCTGCCACATTTTCCGGGCCTACGATGACCTTGGTGCCGTTGGCATTTTCCATCACCGCCGGGAGATTGCTCAGCGCCTCCGCGTCAATGGAATCCAGCACCCGCTGGGCTTTGTCCACATCCCGGTACTCGGGAAGTCCCAGCAGCCGGGCTTGACCGGCCACAGCCACGTTGGTGGAGCCTTGATTTTTTAGGGTCTCCTGGGTGAAATCCAACACCACAGGCACCAGCGCCACGGCCTTTCCGGCGGAGCGCATTACCTTCTCCATCCGCTCGGCGGTGAAGTCCTCCAGGGGAATATCCGTCATGGAGGCGTTCAGCACCGCGCTGAGCAGCTTCAGATCCGTCTCCGACAGCGTTAGGGGCAGCTTGATGACCTTGTTCACCGCCTGGTCGTTGGGGAGCATCAACACCAGGATGATGCTGTCCTTTCCCGCTTGAATCAGATCGAAGTGCTTCACGCAGGCGTCTCCCGACCGGGAGGCGGCGGAGATGGCGGGAAGATTGGTGGCCTGGGAAACCAGCTTTGCCACCTTTTCCACCATTTTGTCCACACGCTGCATTTTTTCCTCGATGGCGGTGTTGATGGATTTTGTCTCGTCGATGGAGAGGCGGTAGTCCATCATCAGCTCATCCACATACAGCCGGTAGCCTGCCGCGGAGGGAATCCGGCCCGCGCTGGTATGGGGCTGCTCCAGGTATCCCATGGTAGTCAGCTCCGCCATTTCGTTGCGGATGGTGGCGGAGGAATATTTCATATCCGGCAGTTCGGTGACGGCCTTGGAGCCAACCGGCTCGGCAGTGCGGATATACAAATCAACCACGCTGCGCAGGACCTTCTTTTTCCGTTCCGTCAGTTCCATGAAATTTCCCCCTTTCCTGCGGTCAACCGCTGATATGTGTTCTTTAGCACTCTTTTCCTTTGAGTGCTAAGCACACTATACCAGAGAGTGCCAAAAAAGTCAATGGGTGCTTTTTGAATTATTTTTGAACTTTTTGACCCGAATGATTCCAAATTTTAAAACGTACCGCCGGAAAACCGCCTTGCAGGAGGCCGGACACCGGTCGGAATTTCTGGAGGAAATGCCAAAAGTCCATGCGGCAGAATGGTTTTCCCCCTTGCATTATCGACGGATATGGGATATAATAAGACAATCCATTTTTGTAAACGTTTCCATATCAGAAAAAGGAGGCGGCTGCATGACAATCAAGGATTTGGCGGCACAGACAGGCTACAGTGTGGGTACGGTTTCCCGCGTGCTGAACAATCAGCCCCACGTCAGTCTCCAGGCCCGGGAATCCATTCTGCGGGCGGCTGAGGAATCCGGATTTCAACTCAACGCCAATGCCCAGCAGCTGAAGCAGCAGCACGGCAGCGCGATCATCGCCATCTGTAAGGGCGCGGGCAACGAGCTGTTCAACAGCCTGTTGGTGGCGCTGCAAAGCCGGATCGACCAGACGGAATATCCCCTTGTGGTGGATTACATCGACGAAAATGAAAATGAGGTGCGCCGGGCACTGCGGCTGTGCCGGGAGAAAAAGCCCCGGGGAATTCTGTTCCTGGGAGGCAACCAGGAAAATTTCCGCCGGGATTTTCATCTGATTCACCAGCCCTGTGTGCTGGTCACCAGCTCCGCGGAGCAGCTGCCCTTTCAGAACCTGTCCAGCGTGACCTCCGACGACGCGCTGGCGGGCCGGCTGGCGGTGGAGCATTTGGCCGCTCTGGGGCACACGAAAATCGTGGTCATCGGCGGCCAGCGGAACATCTCTGACACCACGGCCCTGCGCTACAGCGGCTGCCAGGACGCTTTCTGCCGTTATGGGATCGCTTTTGACGATGAGCGGGACTACGAAACCTGCCGGTTTACCTTTGAAGGCGGCTTCCAGGCGGCGCAGGCGCTGCTGGAACGGAACCGGGAATTCACTGCCCTGTTCGCCATGTCCGATGTGATGGCCATTGGCGCCATCCGGGCGCTGCGGGACGCAGGCAAGCGGGTGCCGGAGGATGTGTCCGTGATGGGGCTGGACGGCCTGGATATGGGACAGTACACCCTGCCCCGGCTGAGCACCGTAGCCCAGTCGGTGGAGACGCTGGCCCAGGAAAGTCTGACGCTGCTGTGCCAGGCCATTGAAAACGGCGCCCCCGCCCGGCACAAGACCATCCCCGTCACCGTGCTGGAAAAGGAAAGCGTCGCGTCCCTAGCGCAGGAAGGCGTGGCCGCTGACAAGCACATGGAGACCCTTTGACACTGGGTTCATTCAGCCCGAAAAAGCCGCCGACACCGCGAAATTTTCTCTTTTCTTTTTCCAGATTATGGGATATAATACCCAGTGGCTACCCCTTTCGCAGAATCATAGGTAAAGGAGTCTACCATGCGGATTTTATTTGACAGCAAGCAGGCCCTGTATAAGACCCCCTTCGGCTGCCTGAACCCCGGGCAGGTGTGTCAGCTGCACATCCACATTCCCGTCCAGGTGGAGGCTACCCGGGTCACCTGCATTTTAAACTATGACGGCGGCAGCAATGCCCAGAATATCTCCCTGACGTTGGAAAACCGCAAGGGCGCCTATGAAATTTTCGGCGGCAGTTTTTCCATTTCCCATCCGGGGCTATATTTCTACTATTTTCTGATCGACACCCCCGATGGCAGCTTCCGGCTGTTTAAGCAGGGGGACGACACCAATATGGAGGCAGGAGACCTGTGGCAGCTCAGCTGCGTGCCTGCCGATTTCCATACTCCCGACTGGGCCAAGGGCGCTACCTACTATCAGATTTTCCCGGACCGTTTCCACAAATCCGGAGAATGCGACTTGACCGGAAAGCTGGAACCCTACACCGTCCACGCCTCCTGGAACGAGGAGGTGGACTGGAAGCCAACCCCCGACGGCAAGGTGCTGAACAATGACTTTTTCGGCGGTAATTTCAAGGGCATCACCGAAAAGCTGGACTACATCGCCAGCCTGGGAACAACGATCATCTATCTCAATCCCATCTCCAAGAGCTTCTCTTCCCACCGCTACGACACCGGCGACTACAAAACCCCCGATCCCATGCTGGGTACCGAGGCGGATTTTGCCGCATTGTGTCGAGAAGCACACAAACGGGGCATTCGGGTGATCCTGGACGGCGTGTATTCCCACACCGGCTCCAACAGCCTGTATTTTAACCGGGAGGGCGCCTTTGACAGCTGCGGCGCTTACAATTCCCAGCAGTCTCCCTACGCCGGCTGGTTCCGGTTTTACCACTGGCCGGACTGCTACAATTCCTGGTGGAATTTTGACACCCTGCCCACAGTGAATAAGATGGATCCGTCCTTCCTGGACTACATCATCACGGGAGAGGACAGCGTGGTGGCCCACTGGATGAAGCTGGGAGCCGACGGCTTCCGGCTGGATGTGGCGGACGAGCTGCCCGATGAATTTATTCAGCTGCTGCGCAAACGGATCAAGCAGATCAATCCCGACGCCCTGCTGCTGGGCGAGGTCTGGGAGGACGCCTCCAACAAATGCGCCTACGGAAAACGCCGCACCTATTTCACCGCCGGTGAGCTGGACTGCGTGATGAATTACCCCTTCCGCACCGCCATCATCGAGTACGTCCGGGGCCACGACACCGGAAAGGGACTCAAGGACACGGTGATGTCCATTGTGGAGAACTATCCGCCAGAGGTGGTGCAGTGCAACATGAATCTGCTGGGCACCCACGACACCCCCCGGATCCTGACGGCGCTGGTGGATGATTTTGACGGCAGCCGGGAGGAAAAGGCCAAGCGCCATCTGTCCCGGAACCAGTTCGACGTGGCCTTTGACCGGCTGCTGACGGCCTCCCTCCTGCAATACACCCTCCCGGGCAGCCCCAGCCTGTACTATGGCGACGAGGCCTGCATGGAGGGTTACCGGGATCCCTTCAACCGCCGCCCTTATCCCTGGGGACGGGAGGATCCGGAATTTCTGAACCACTTCAAGCGTTTGGGCCGTCTGCGCCGGGAGCATGAGGCGTTCCGGCTGGGGGACATCCATTTCTTCAAGGCGGAGGACAAGCACATCGGCTTTACCCGCAGCTACGGCGGAAAGACCTTCCGGGTCTATTGCAACCGCAGCGGTGATGCCTGGGAAATTCCCTCAGGCCACACGGTGCTGGGCTATAACCTGCAAATTGTGGCTCCGGACTGGCTGACCATCGGCCCCAGAGGCTACTGCATTACGGAGGATTGAATCTATGGAGACAGAACATTTCCTCTCCGGCTATTGCCGCCAGCTGGATGCCAGCCGCATGGTGGAGGTTATCCTGGAGGACGGAGCCCTCAGCGAGGCGGACTGCTGCTATGGCAGCTGCCTCTATCAAACCAACTGCCCCATTGCTCGCCAGATTGATGAATTGACGGAAAAGGGTCAATAAACCATATTTCTATCCCGCTGGGGCGGTCTCACTAAGGAACTATTTCGTCGAACTGCACAAAAGAAAAGAATAACTGTCATTGCGAACCAGTGACCGATGTCACGGGTGTGGCAATCCCCCAACTTTTTGGATGCGTATCGGATGGCATTTCCATTCAACCGGGGGATTCCCACGCCACTGAAGCACACTGGCTCGGAATGACAGTTTCTTTATTTGTGCAATTTAACTTTCGTGAGACAGCCCCTTTTTTGCCCTTTTGTCGGACGGCATCTGCTTGACAAGGACGCCGTTTGCCTGTATTTACGGAGGGATGTGAAATGAAAGTAAACGCAAAAATCAAATTGGATCTGCAGCAGCCGAACGATGGCGCCTGGGTGGCGTATGATGATGGGGAAAGGGAGATGGTGAAATGACTGTGAAGCAAAAGCAATGCCTTTTGGCGTATCTGGGCTACTATACCGGCGCCATTGATGGTATCTGGGGAGAAAAATCCCGGGCCGCTACCGAGGCCTTTCAGCGGGCGTACCGGCTGAGCGGGAACGGAGAGTTCGATGAGATCGCGGAAAGGCGAATCCGGGAGATCATCGCCACGGGGGAAGCGCCCGCTGTCCCGGACTGGTGGCAGGATATCCGCTATTTTCAGCGCACCGAGTTCCGCTGTCCCTGCGGCCGGTGCGGGGGCTTTCCTGCGGAACCGGAGGAAACCCTGGTTCGGCTGGCCGACCAGGTGCGCGCCCATTTCGGCAGCCCCGCTGTGGTATCCAGCGGCGTCCGGTGCCAGACCCACAACGACGCGCTGCCCGGCTCCGTCCCAAACAGCCAGCATCTTCTGGGGAAGGCTTTGGACTTCTGCGTGAAGGGCGTTTCCGGGACGGCGCTGCTGGACTATGTCAAGCAGCTGCCGGTACGCTACGCCTATCCCATTGACGACTGCTTCGTCCATATGGATGTACTGTAAGGGGGGAAAAAAGAGATGGACAGCATCATTACCGCCCTCATCACCGGCGGCGTCACCCTGCTGGGGGTGCTGATTGCCAATGGCAAAAGCCAGGCAGTCACGGAAACCAAGCTGGACGAGCTGACCCGGGAGGTCCGGGAGCACAACAATTTTGCCCGACGAATGCCTGTTGTGGAGGAACAAATCAAGGTCATCAATCATAGAATTGAAGATCTGGAGACGCTCAGCCGGCATCACAATCCGTAAGGAGGTGTTTCTATGGAAATGTTAAACGCTTACGTAAGTCCCATCATCCTGGGCATCTGCCTGGTGGTTGGTTATATCGTCAAGCACTGGCTGAAGGATGTGGACAACAAAATCATTCCCACCGCCGTAACCATCCTTGGTGTCTTGCTGGCAGTGTGGCTAAACGGCTGGGGCGTCACGCCCGAGGTCATTCTCAACGGCGCCCTCAGCGGCCTGGCCTCTACCGGTATGCACCAGCTGTTCAAGCAGTGGATCGAGGGTGGCAAAACGGCGTAACGGCTTTCCCCTTTGCGTTCCGGGGATAAGAAAGGCTTAAGAATTGGGAGCATCGACATTTCCGGTTTCCTGTGCTATGATGTAAAAAAGGAAAGAAGGTGACAGCCATGCAGAGCATCCTCCTGCTGGAAGATGACACCGCTTTGGGCTGCGGGATTCGACTGGCGCTGCAAAGCCCGGCGGTGGAGATACAACTGTGCCGCACACTGGCGCAGGCGCAGAATGCGCTTGCAGATAACAGCTATGACCTGCTGATTCTGGATATCAATCTGCCCGACGGCAGCGGTTTGGAGCTGCTGCGGGAGGTTCGGCAGGCCAGCCGCGTTCCCGTGATTCTGCTCACCGCCAACGATCTGGAAATGGACATCGTCACCGGTCTGGAATCCGGGGCGGATGACTACATTACCAAGCCCTTTTCGCTGGCGGTTCTTAGGGCAAGGGTAAATGCGCAGCTGCGGCGGGGAATGTCCACAAAAACATCCTGCATTGAGATTGACAGATTCCAGTTTGACTTTGACCGGATGGAATTTTGCAAAGCCGGTCAGCCCATCGAGCTGAGCAAGACGGAGCAGAAGCTGCTGCGGATACTGGTAGAAAACCGTGGGCAGACACTGCCCCGCGCTACGCTGGTGGATCGTATCTGGACGGACGGGGCGGAATATGTGGACGAAAACGCTCTGTCCGTCACGGTGAAGCGGCTGCGGGGCAAGCTGGAGGACACGCCTTCCAGTCCCCAATATTTGAAAACGGTGTACGGCATCGGCTATACCTGGGCGGTGAAGTGATATGGGATACGCCGTCATTGCCGCATCCGTCCTTCTTGCGGCGGGCTTTGTTCTGTATGACCGCCACCGCACCCGGCGGATTTTGGAAAATCTGAATCGGATGCTGGATATGGCCATGCGGGGAAATTTTACGGAGGACAGCTTTGATGAGAGCCTGCTGTCCGCGCTGGAAAGCAAGCTGGCCCATTACCTTGCGGCGTCCACTGTTTCCGCCAGAAATGTGCAGGCGGAAAAGGACAAGCTGAAAGCCCTTATTGGGGACATCTCCCACCAGACCAAAACGCCCATTGCCAACATTCTGCTCTACACCCAGCTTCTCATGGAGCAGCCGGGAAACCGGGCCTGTCTGGATGCTCTGGATGGGCAGACGAAGAAGCTGCAAAGCCTGATTGACGCGCTGGTGAAAACCTCCCGCTTGGAATCCGGGGTTATCGCCCTGCATCCGGCTGGCGGAGGTTTGCAGGCTGTGATCGATGCCGCCCTTTCTCAAATCGCACCAAAGGCGGTGGCGAAGAAAATCCAAATCACCCTGGAACCTACGGAAGCCGATGCTGTATTTGACCCCAAATGGACGGAGGAAGCGCTCTACAATCTGCTGGACAACGCCGTGAAATATACCCCAGCCGGTGGAGTGGTTCGTGTAACGGTGACGGCTTACCAGCTGTTCTCCGCCATCCATGTCAGCGATACCGGGCCTGGAATCCCCGAGGAGGAACAGCCCAGGGTGTTCCAGCGGTTTTACCGGGGGGCGGAACACGCGGAGGAAGAAGGTGTGGGCATCGGACTGTACCTGGTACGAAGAATCGCCGAGGGACAGGGCGGCTATGTGAAGGTCAGTTCGCAGGTGGGCAAAGGCAGCACCGTTTCCCTGTATCTTCCCAGAAAGTGAAATCTGCCAATTCTGTTAGATTCTTGACAGAATGTGGAAAGATTCCCACGGTAAAGTCTGTATTGTTGAAAGGCATACAGACTTTTTCCCTTGATCACGGTGCTGCTTTCCTGCTCCCGTCCCGGACGAATTGCTGCAAAGGTTTCTCCCGTGGAAGCGACGAAGTACACGGAAGTGGTGCAAACCCGGAAAAAGCGCCGTACCACCCGCGGCGCCACGGTTCACCAGACGGCCTTTGCCAATCTGGGGCGGAACAAGAGTAAGACCATTCTTGTGGGGATCTCCCTTGCGCTGTCCGTGGTGCTTCTGAATATGCTAGTGACCTTCACCGGTGGCTTTGACATGGAGAAGTATCTGGCGAAACAGACCTGCGCAGACTTTATTGTCAGCAGCACCGATTATTTCCGTTTCGCCCATGATGCCAAAAGCTTTCTCTCGCAGGAAACGATTGATGAAATTGAAGCAAACACCGCGCAGTCCCTCTCTGGCTGTGGCTATACCCTGTCCGGCGCAAACCCCGTTGGCTGGATGCCGGCAGAGCGTTGTGGAACGGCTGCGGGAAAGGGAATAAAGGAGGAGCCGTCTCATTTCGCCCATGAGACGGCCCCTATTTTTTTGATTATATCCGCTTAAGCGGAACGGAATTGTCCTGGGCCAGCAGCAGGTCGCTGATGATGTCGTTGCTGACCAGATACCCCTTGGGCGTCAGCACCCAGCGGCCAGTGTCGGTCTGGGTGGCGTGGAAGAACCGGCGCTGCTTTTCCAGCACCTCCTCCAGAGGCGCGAAGGGCAGCAGGAAGGTTTTCTCATACTCCCGGGCGTCGATTCCCAGGCTGGTGCGCAGCCGGAGCATCAGATACTCCCCCGCTCGTTCCCGCATGGGAATTTCTTCCATTTCCTCCATGATGTCGCCGCCGTCCCGGATGCCGGAAATATAGGCCTGGAGATCCCGCTTGAGGGTGAAACGCTTGCCCGCGAAATCCGAGCTGGCGCTGGGGCCAAAGCCCAGATATTCCCCGCCGGTCCAGTATTTCATATTGTGCTTGGAAGTAAGGCCCTTGCGGCAGAAATTGGAAATCTCATACTGCCGGAAGCCCCGGCCCCGGAGGGTCTCCACAGCGGCCAGGTACATATCCGCCTGAACGTCGTCCTCCGGCAGATTCAGCACCTCCTTCATCCCGGCAAAGGGAGTGCCGTCCTCGATTTTCAGCGCGTAGCAGCTGACATGCTCCGGGTTTAAGCGCAGCACATTATCCAGGGTTTCCTGCCAGTCCTGCAAATCCTGCCCCGGCAGGCCGTACATCAAATCGATGGAAACATTCCGGAACCCCGCCTTGCGGATGCGGTGGTAGGCGGTGACCGCCTGGGAATAGGTGTGGGGGCGGCCCAGCTTTTTCAGCATCTCATCGTCGTCGGACTGGATGCCAAGGCTCACCCGGTTGAAGCCCTCGGCCCGGAGCCGATGGAGCAGCCGGTCGGAAACGGAATCCGGATTGGCCTCGAAGGTGATCTCCGCATCGCCCACCACGTCAAAATTCCGGCGGATGGCCGTCAAGATTACCGCCATGCCGTCGGCGCCGAAGAAGGTGGGGGTTCCGCCGCCAAAGTAAATGGTATCCACCTTATAGCCGGGAGCCAGCTCTCCGGCCTCCTTGATATGGTCGCACACCGCGTCCAGATAGCCGTCGATCAGCTTATCATCCTTGGTGGCCATGGAGTAAAAGTCGCAGTATTGGCACTTACTGCGGCAGAAGGGAACGTGTACATAAATTCCCAAGGGAGTCTTGTCGGGACGTTTGGTAATGATGGGCATGGGATACCTCCGGAATCAGTGTGAGAATGCATAATGCAAAATGCAGCATGCAAAATTGTGGTGTCCCTTCGGGACGATCATTTAGGGCAACACCGCATAATTCGGCAAGGAAGCTCAGCGAGAGATTTTGTGCCAGTTCAAAGGTCCGAAAACGCGGGAATACTGTATGTATTTCCCGTTTTTGGAACTGCAGAACTGGCGCAAAAGATCCGCTGAGATCCGCAGACGCAATTGTGCGGTATTGCCTTAGCAGTTTGCATTTCGCATTCCGCATTTTTGTTAGTCTTCGTCCAGTTTTAGGACGGCCATAAACGCTTCGCTGGGCACGGATACGGTGCCGAAGGTGCGCATCCGCTTTTTGCCCTCCTTCTGCTTTTCCAGCAGCTTCTTTTTTCGGGTGATGTCGCCGCCGTAGCACTTGGCCAGCACATCCTTGCGCAGAGCCTTGATGGTCTCACGGGCGATGATCTTGCCGCCGATGGCGGCCTGGATGGGAATTTCAAACTGGGCACGGGGAATGTTGTCCTTCAGCTTTTCGCAGATCTTCCGGGCCCGGGGATAGGCGTTGTCCGCGAAGAGGATGAAACTCAGCGCGTCCACAATTTCCCCGTTGAGCAGGATGTCCAGCTTCACCAGACGGCTGGGCCGGTAGCCGATGAGCTCATAGTCCAGGCTGCCATAGCCCCGAGTCCGGGACTTCAAGGCGTCGAAGAAATCGTAGATGATCTCATTCAGGGGCATTTCATAGTGCAGCTCCACCCGGCTGGCATCCAGATAGACCATGTCCTTGAATTCTCCCCGGCGCTGCTGGCACAGATCCATGATGTTGCCCACATAATCCTGGGGGGCGATCAGGTTAACCTTAGCGTAGGGCTCCTCCGCCAGCTGGATGTCGGCGGGGTCGGGGTAATCCAGCGGGGTATAAACCAGCATGGTTTCCCCGTTGGTTTTTGTCACCCGGTAGACAACGTTGGGAGCGGTGGTGATCAGATCCAGGTTGTATTCCCGCTCCAGCCGCTCCTGGATGATCTCCATGTGGAGCAGCCCCAAAAAGCCGCAGCGGAAGCCGAAGCCCAGGGCAATGGAATTTTCCTGCTCGTAGCTCATAGAGGCGTCGTTCAGCTTCAGCTTTTCCAGCGCGTCCCGCAGGTCGTCGTATTTGGAGCCGTCGGCGGGGTAGACGCCGGAGAAGACCATGGGCTGGACGGT
>CAYYGF010000040.1:0-13321 GCA_964471315.1 uncultured Oscillospiraceae bacterium
GCCCACCAGGGGCGATTTGTCCATGCTCCCGCCACGGTGGCGGGACTTTTTTTATTCTGGGGCGGCGTTGTCCCGCTCCATGGTCTCAGATATTGCCCGGTTAATAAAGGCGTTTAGGCTTTCGCCCTGAGCCTCTGCGTGGGCTTTGGTGATCTCCTTCTTTCCCTTCTCAAGCCGCAGTTCTACGCGGTCATAATTGGCTGCATTATACTTCGCTACAGCCCGTCGCTGTGCATCGCTGATTGCCAATTGCTGAGCCCATCAGCACGAGCACCTCCACCAGAGCCGCCACAATGGCCTTCATTGCTGACCTGAACGATAACGCCCTCCAGGAACTCGCCCTTTTTGCACGCTTCCTGGCAGGGTATAACACTCACGAAGCAGAGGAAATAAGGGAAACGATCGCAAAAAACGAGAGAGCCATGGCGGATCGCCGCAGGAAGGATCGGGAGGCCAGGATTCAGAATCTTTCTTTGTCAGAAAAAAGAGTGTGGAACAGAGTCAAGCGAGGGATGGCAAAAGCCAGGCATCCAAACCGGATGGGCTTTCTTTTGGATACACGGCGTCAAGTAACTGGCGACCTCATCCGATCTGACGGCGTAAGCCGTCAGTATTTCCTTCCGAGGTCGTAAGGCCTCCATGAAATCATTGATTTCATGGAGCCGGGTAGCCAGTTCAAATCTGGCTAGCAGCTCCAAAGCCTCTGAAATCTTCGGGTTTCAGAGGTTTTCTTTTGCTGTTGTGAAAATACAGCTTCAGAAAGTTCAGAATCGCCAATTCTGCGAAAACCATTAGACCGCATCCCTTCTTGCCACTTTTTGAGGAAGGGATGCGGTCTGATTATGGGCAGAAAAATCACAAGAATTGAACACTTTAGACAGTCGGAGACGGACGAGAATGTGGTATTTTCCGTAGTTCGCCACAGGAAGAACTTCCCTTTGCGGTTTTCTGTAGGTATAACATACTAAAAGAAAAGAGAAAAGAGGGCTGTTGCAACAAAAAACTGTGCGACAAAATGGAATTTAGTTTATAGACAATAAATTCTAATTAAACCTAATATGAGAAGATGCACAGGATAGAATAAATAGAAAAACCACTTGGAGAATACTTTCCCCTTCTCCATTCGCTTGCCATTATAGAAATATAAAATCACAATTCCTGCAAGAGCAATTCCTGACATACTTCCTAATGCATAAACAATATTTTTGCCTGCCGAAAATCTTCCTATACCACCTGCGAAATTAAAAATCCCAAATAAAAGCATGGAAATAATGAATGTACATTTTATCTTATTTCTTGACCTTCTGCTCCATATAAACAGCAAGGTAAATATTGGTGCTAATAATGCCCAGTCGCAGAATACAGAAAGGACTATCAATCCCAAGATACAGATACCTTTTAGAAATTTGTTTAATACTTTTTCATTCACAATCAGAATGGCAAAACATAGGAGCAAAGTAAATAACATATTTAGGCCTTGAAATTCTATCACACCATTATTTGTAAAAGCCATACAATATGGAATTTCAGAGATCAAGGCAAATATTAGCAATCGAATTGCATAGTTCTTTTTTGAATGCGTATATTGAAACCCCTCTACAAGAAAGTAACACATAGTAATTGCTGTAAAATATCCTATGTCCAAAAATAACTCCGACAGAAAATATCCTGGTTTCATAAAGATTTGTGAAATATGATTCAATAACATGGTCAACATCGCTATGTATTTAATAACATCTCTGTTTAAATTTTTGTGGTCAAACACCATTTTTGTTTCCATATTTGCCTCCATAAATTCCGACTTTTTGAACGGATTATAGCATAATCCAGTGCCCGAGGAAAGTGGGCGCTGGAGAATTCTTATACTTTCAAAAGTCAAATGTACTTCATTGAGGTTCTGCTGATGTCGCAGACCATTGCCAGTTACGAAACATGCAACTGCCCCTTTTTGAAAGTGGGATAGTGCTGGAGGCAGATTGCGGGAATACACCACGCCATCCGTAAGAAAGTCTTGCGCATGGGGTCGGTTCTGCCCTCCTGGCAATCCAGCACGATCGACATAGAAAGGAAATAAGGCCGTTATGGAATCCGGGAGGAAACTATAGCGACCTTTTTCGTTGTTGACGTTGTTAATTAAATTCTTCTGGCTGAACAAATGCACTGGGGCTCATGGCACGATTATAGGAATGATTCTTCCCTGTGTCAATCGACTCTTTGCTTGTTGCCCAGGAATCGCAATCAAGGAGCGAACAGCACATGGGGAGAAGCGCTGGCGCGCTGGTGGGTTGTGATAGCTGCGCCAACGAAAAAGCGTTACCGGCATGGTTGCATCATCCCGGAAACGAGGATTGTATTGCCTAAGAAAGACACATGCTTTTGCTAAAAAAACAATTTTTGGGGGTTCTTTCAAAAATCATGCAGTATTTTTTCGTTTATCATGCAATCTGGCCCTTTACTTAACGGGCAAAATGTGTTAAACTACTGTCATTATCTTACTTTTTTTGAATATCAAGCCATGAAAAAATTCATTCTTGCCGCACCGTGCGGTTTTCTGCGAATCCGCAGCAGCGGGTGGTACGCAGAACCGATTCCCCTTCCTGCTCCTATAATATGGCGTCGGCCATTTTATGGGCTGTCTGCAATACCCGTGTTGGAAAACCAGCGTTTGGAAGAAGCGTTCGGTGGACTGGGGGCTTGGCAGATGCTCCTTCCGGCTTCGCCGGATCTGACTCAAGCAGAGAACAAGAAAGGAATGATTGCAATGAAAACAATGAAACGATTGCTCGCTGCTGTGCTGACCCTGACTATGGTCTTCGCACTGGCCGCCTGTGGTGGCAGTGGCTCCGGTACCGCCAGCACCACCGCGCCTGCCGCCGCTCCCGCAGAGACTGCCGCAGCTGTAACCGAGAATGCGGTATACAGAACGCTGTACGCCTCCGAGGTTACTACGCTGAACTATCTGACCAGCAGCACCACCAATGAGTTGACCATTGCTGCCAACATTGTGGACTGCCTGGTGGAATACGACTCCTACGGCAATGTGGAGCCTGCTCTGGCTACCGATTGGGAGCAGAACGAGGACGCCACCGTCTGGACCTTCCACATCCGCGAGGGTGTGAACTGGGTTGACAAGGACGGCAAGGTCGTCGCACCCGTTACCGCCAACGACTGGGTTTCTTCCGCCCACTATGCCTGCGATGCCGCCAATGACTCCGATACCTTCTATACCATGAGCGGTGTGATTGCCGGTGCGGATGCCTACTATGACTGGACGGCCTATCAGATGGCTCTGGCCAGCGCCACCGACGGAACCGACGAGAACGGCAACCCCGTGAAGATCATCACCAACGAAGACGGCAAGGAAGAAATCCTGGAGGAGGTTCCCGAGGCTTCCGTTGAGGATATCGGCATCCAGGCGCTGGACGATTACACCTTGCAGTTCACCCTGGAGTCGTCCCGCCCTTACTTCCTGTCCATGGTCTCCTACGGGCCTTACATGCCCGTCTACGGCCCCTTCCTGGCGGAGTGCGGCAGCAAGTTCGGCACGGACAACAGTAACCTTCTGTACTGCGGCGCCTTTATCCTGTCTACCTATGAGCCGCAGCAGCAGCGTGTTCTGACCAAGAACCCCACCTACTGGGACAAGGACAACGTATTCCTGGATGCCATTCAGATGACCTACAACGCGGAGGCGTCCTCCATCTCCACCACCATGTATCAGTCCGGGGATGTGGATCAGGCGGATATTTCCTCCAACCTGCTGTCTGCCTTGATGGCGGATCCCGCCACCGCGGCGCTGATCCATCCCACCCGGGCCAACACCTCCTACGCTTATTGGTATCTGTTCAACTTTGATCCCAACTTTGACGCCGAATACGAGCCCGAGAACTGGAGCATCGCCGTGAACAACGAGAACTTCCGCAAGTCCATCGTTCACGCCTTCAACCGGATGCCCGCTCTGGCTACCAATGACCGCATCGATCCCGAATCTCTGAAGAACAACACCATCACCCCCGCCACGTTTGCCACCGCGTCCAAGGACTATGCCTACTACGGCGATCTGGCCAAGTACACCGAGGGCGACAATTTCGACCAGGAGCTGGCGCTGCAATATAAGCAGACCGCCATGGAGGAGCTGACCGCCGCCGGCGCCAAGTTCCCCGTGAAGATGCTCATGTGCTACAACCCCACCTCCCCCAACTGGGCGGAGGAGTGCCAGGTGGTGGAGCAGACCATCGAGAACATTCTGGGCGCTGACTACATCGACATCATCGTGCAGGCCGGGCCCGAGACCGGCTTCCTGGGGGCCATCCGCCGTACCGGCAAGTACGCCTTCATGAAGTGCAACTGGGGCGCTGACTACGCTGACCCCGAAACCTGGACGGATCCCTTCACCGATGACTCCAGCTACAGCTTTATCTACAAGAGCACGGATCCGACCACGCTGGCGCTGTACGCGGAGTACCAGAAGCTGGTTGCCGATGCCAAGGCCATTACCAGCGATATGGATGCGCGGTATGAGGCGTTTGCCAAGGCGGAGGCCTTCCTGCTGGATCACGCCTTTGCCGTTCCCTTCTCCATCAGCAGCCGCAGCTACCAGATGTGCAACCTGAATGCCTTCGAGGGGCAGTATGCCTCCTTTGGCATGGCGAACCTGCGCTATAAGGATAAGCATCTGTACAGCACCTCCATGGGCCTGGAGGACTACCAGAAGGCGTATGCCGAGTGGCAGGCCAAGCTGGCCGGTTGATTTCCGGAACACAAAGCGACTTACGAGAGAAGCCCTCGTTTTCGGGGGCTTCTCTCAAAACCATAGGATTGCCTTTCGATCTTCGGAGCCTGCACCGGTGCCGCTTCCGGCGGAAACGGCAGCGGTATTGGCTCTGATCGGATTCCATCAGAAAAAGACGGGATTTCCGAAAACCACGGAAACCGGATTCCTACGCGCCGCCCAGGAGGACATATTATGGCAAGATACATTACGCAACGGGTCCTAAGATCCATTCTCACCATGTTCATCATCATTACCGTTCTGTTTGCCCTGCTGCGGCTCATGCCCGTCGAGGGATATTTTGAAAACTACGACAAGATGAGCACCACCCAAATCCAGGTCAAGCTTCAGTCTCTCGGGCTGACCGATCCGCTTCCCAAGCAGCTGCTGCGGTTTTACAGCCAGATCCTCCACGGGGATTTGGGGGAATCCAACGTCTACCGCAAGGGCGTTGCCATTACCGAAATCATCGCGGACAAGATCACCGTTTCTTTGAAGCTGGGACTGATTTCTCTGGCCATTGCGCTGTCGTTGGGCCTTCCTCTGGGTGTCCTTATGGCGCGCAGTACGCGAACCCGTTTTAAAATCGGCGACCGGCTGGGCACCGTGTTTATTGTGCTGGTGCAGGCCATGCCGTCGGCGGTGTACCACATTCTCATCCAGTATGCCGGTTCTCAGACCTATCTGGGCAAGGAGATTTTGGGCCTTCCCATGCTGTTTGACCCGGCAAACCCCAAAAGCTACATTCTGCCGATTATCTCGCTGTCCATCGGCAACATTGCCTACTATGCCATGTGGCTGCGGCGGTACATGGTGGACGAGTCCAACAAGGACTATATCCGCCTGGCCCGGGCCAAGGGCGTTCCCAGCACCCGGATCTCCTTCGGCCATGTGTTCCGCAACGCCTTTGTGCCCCTGGTGCAGTATATTCCCAACTCCATTTTGTTTACGCTGATGGGTTCGCTGTATGTGGAGTCGCTGTATTCCGTACCCGGCATGGGCGGCCTGCTGGTTACCGCCATTAAGCGCCAGGACAACACCCTGGTTCAGGCGTTGGTGCTGATTTACGCGGTTATTTCCATTCTGGGACTGCTGTTTGGTGATATTCTCATGGGCATCGTCGATCCCCGGATCAGTTTTGCGAAGAAGGAGGGCTCCCGCTGATGAAACCGATTTCCTTTCGTCCCATCCGGCATCAGATGAGCGATGCCCTGTCAGACAAGCTCACACAGCAGCTGAAGCAGGACGTTTCGATGTCCGATGAGGAGGCGTTTTCCTTTGCCGAGTTTCACGCGGAAGACGCGGAGCGGGGCGGCTACTCCGACTATTCCTACTGGAAATCCACCCTCCGGGCGTTTTTTCGGAACAAGGTGGCGGTGTTCTTCCTGTTCGTTATGGTGACGGTGCTGCTGTTTACCGTTATCCAGCCCTATCTGCCCAATCAAAAGGATCCCCTGCTCATCCACAACGATCAATGGGGGCTGCCGCTGAATAACGTGGCGCCCTGTGAGGAATTCTGGTTTGGCACCAACGCCATCGGCCAGGATCTTTGGGCAAGAATCTGGTCGGGCACCCGCACTTCCTTGTTCATTGGCTTTTCCGTGGCGCTGGTGGAGGCGGTGGTGGGCATCCTGGTGGGCGTGCTGTGGGGCTATGTCCGCAAGCTGGATTTCCTGTTTACCGAGCTGTATAATGTGCTGGACAACATTCCCCAGACCCTGCTGCTGATTTTGATTTCCTATGTGCTGAATCCCGGCGTTACGACGATTATTTTTGCCCTGTCTCTCACGGGCTGGCTGGGTATGGCCCGGTTTATCCGGAATCAGATTATCATTATCCGTGACCGGGACTACAACCTGGCATCCCGATGCCTGGGTATTTCCACCGGCCGGATCATCGTGAAAAACCTGTTGCCCTATCTGGTTTCCGTTATCACGATGCGTATGGCGCTGGCCATTCCCTCTGCGATTGGCAATGAGGTTTTCGTCACCTATATCGGCATCGGCCTGCCGGTGGATACGCCGTCTCTGGGCAATCTGATCCAGACCGGCCGATCCTTGATGACCGTTGCCGCTCTGCGCTATCAGCTGTTTTTCCCTGTTGCCGTGCTGGTCGTCATTACGGTTTCTTTCTACATCATTGGCAACGCCTTCGCGGATGCTGCCGATCCCAAGAACCACGTCAACTAAGGAGGGAATTGCTGTGAAAGAGAAAAATGGGATTCTCTCCATTCGGGATTTAAATGTGAAGTTTACGCTGCGCGGCCAGGTGCTCCATGCCATCCGCGGGGTGTCCCTGGATGTGTATCAAGGAGAGAGCCTTGCCATCGTAGGCGAGTCCGGCTCCGGTAAGTCCGTGTTTGTCAAGTGCGCCATGGGGCTTCTGGATGCCAACGGCTTCATCGACAGCGGCTCCATTGTCTACAATGGGATGGATCTGACTCAGTTTCGGACGGATAAAGACTGGCAGGCAATTCGCGGCAGGGAAATTGCCATGGTTTTTCAAGATCCCATGACTTCGCTCAATCCCTTGAAAACCATCGGCAAACAGATTCAAGAGGCGGTGGAGCTGCATCAAGGACTCAAGGGGAAGGCCGCATACGACGCTGTGCTGGAGGTACTTACGGATGTGGGTATCGATGATCCCCAGCGACGCTTCAAGCAGTACCCCCACGAGTTCTCCGGCGGTATGCGCCAGCGGGTGGTGATCGCCATCGCCGTGGCCTGCCGGCCCAAAATTCTGATCTGTGACGAGCCGACGACCGCACTGGACGTGACCATTCAAGCCCAGATTCTGGAGCTGGTCAAAGCCATGCAGAAAAAGTACAATCTGACCACCATCTATATTACCCACGACCTGGGCGTGGTGGCCAACGTGGCCGACCGCATCGCCGTCATGTACGCGGGAGATATTATTGAACTGGGCACCTGTGAGGAGGTCTTCTTCGACCCCCGGCATCCCTACACCTGGGCGCTGCTGTCCTCTCTGCCGCAGCTGGGCATCAAGGACGAGCCGCTGTACTCCATTCAGGGCACGCCGCCAAACCTCTTCCATGAGGTCAAGGGCGATGCCTTTGCCCCCAGAAATCCCAAAGCGCTGAAAATCGATTTTGTAGAGCGGCCTCCTTTCTTCGAGGTTACGCCTACCCACTTTGCCCGTACCTGGCTGATGGATCCCCGGGCTCCCAAGGTGGAGCCGCCGGAGCACGTCCGCATTCTGCGGGAGAAGGGAGTGAACCGTGTTGGCTGAAGATAGAAAGAAGCTGGTAGAAGTTGCGGATCTCACCGTTCGGTTTGGCAACCGGCGCCGTCCCTTTACCGCGGTGGACAAGGTTTCCTTCCACATTTATCAAGGCGAGACCTTTGGCCTGGTGGGGGAATCCGGCTCCGGCAAGACCACCATCGGCCGGGCCATTATCCGCATTCACCCCACTGCCGGCGGCAAGATCCTGTTTGACGGCAAGCAGATCAACGGGCGTATCCCCAGAGACCTGGATCAAGAGGTTACACGGCGGATTCAGATGATTTTCCAAGACCCAATGTCCTCACTGAACGAACGTGCCAAGGTGGACTATATTGTCAGTGAAGGACTTTATGCCGGGGGCCACCGTCTGCCCGAGCAGGAGCGGAAGGCGAAGGTGGCGAAAGCACTGTCCGACGTGGGCCTTCTGCCCGAGTTTGCCAGCCGGTTTCCCCACGAGTTTTCCGGCGGCCAGCGTCAGCGGATTGGCATCGCCCGAGCGCTGATTATGGAGCCGGACTTCATCATTGCGGACGAGCCCATTTCCGCGCTGGATGTGTCCATCCGGGCACAGGTGCTGAATCTGCTGTCCGCTCTTCAGAAGGAGCGGAATCTGACCTACCTGTTCATTGCCCATGACCTTTCGGTGGTTCGCTTCATCTGTGACCGCATCGCCGTCATTCACAAGGGCAAGATCGTGGAGCTGGCAGAGAGCGAGGAGCTGTTTGCCCATCCGCTGCACCCATATACCCAGGCGCTGCTGTCCGCCATCCCGCTGCCCGACCCCATCGCGGAGCGGCAGAAGAAGCTTATTGTCTATGACCCGAAGTGCCATGCCTATTCCGAGACGAATCAGCCAGGTTGGCATGAAATCCTCCCCGGACATTTTGTCCTTGCCAGCGAAGAGGAGCTGGAAGCTTACCGGAAACAATTATAGAATATGCTCTTTTGCAATCAGAACACCGTGGCGTGTTCTGATTGCACCCATTTTTCTCTTTTGAGGTGTCTGTTATGATCGATCCCAAGCCGTTGTTCCCCGGCGCCCGGGTGGCGCTGGTGGCTCCGTCCTCCGCCGTGCCGGAGGAAAAGCTTGCCCCGGCCCTTGCCCTTGTCCGGAGTCTGGGGATGGAGCCAAAGTTGTATCCGTCCTGCTATTATGCCAACCGGGACGGGTATCTGGCCGCTTCCGACGCCCAGCGGGCGGCGGATATCCAACAAGCATTTGCTGACCCTGCCATCGACGGTATTTGGTGTATTCGGGGCGGCTATGGCGCCCACCGGCTCCTACCACTGTTGGACATGGATTTGATCCGGCGCAGCCCCAAGTGGTTCGGCGGCTATTCCGATATCACCGCGCTGCACACCTGCTTCAATCAGCTTGGCGGTTTTGCCACGTATCACTGCACCATGCCCTCCACGGAACCTTGCCCCGATGACTATACCCTGGATTATCTGAAAAAAGCTTTGTTCGGCGGCCTTTCCGGTGTCCTTTCCAATCCGGAAAATCAGCAGATGTGTACACTGGTGCCCGGCAGCGCGGAGGGAATCCTCTGCGGCGGCAATCTTTCTCTGCTGGTCGCATCCATTGGTACGCCTTGGGAACTGGATACCAAGGGCAAGATCCTCTTTCTGGAGGACGTCGGGGAAAAGACCTATCGGCTGGACGGTATGCTGACCCAGCTGCGCAACGCCGGCAAATTCCGGGACTGCGCTGGTATCCTTCTGGGTGCCTGGACTAACTGCACCCCGGAGATCCCGGAACGGACGCTGAGTCTTCGGGATATTTTTGATCAGCTCATCGTCCCGGCGGGCAAACCCACCGTTATGGCGCTTTCCTGCGGGCACTGCGCCACCACCATGGCGCTGCCGCTGGGCAGGGAATGCCATCTGAATGCGGATACCTGCGAAATTGTTCTGAAAGAGGGGTAAAAAATGGACAATCTTCCCAAACGCTTGGGAGCGGTTATGGATGCGTTTCCCGCAAAAACCGCGCTGTACTGCGTAGATCTCACCACCGGTACCCCCATCGCCGCCATTCGGGAAAAAGAGCGGGTTGTCTCCGCATCTACCATCAAGGTGCCTATCCTGTGCTGCGCCCTCCAGGATGTGCTGGAGAGGAAGCGATCTCTGGAACAGGTGGTTCCCATTGCGGCCCAGGATTTCTGCCAGGATACCGAGGTTTTTGAGTCGGACTACCGTCAGGATGGCGCGAGCCTTTGGGAAATGCTGTACTGGATGATCGTATCCAGCGACAACACCGCGACCAACGCCATCATCACCCTGCTGGGCTTCGAGCACGTCAACCGCTACTGCCAGAGAATCGGTCTGACCCATACCTCCCTTCAGAGGAAAATGCTGGACTTTCAAGCCATAGCCCAGGGGCGCAACAATTACACCTCCCTCGTCGATCTGTACCGTGTGTTCTCCATGCTGTACCATGGGGAGATCTTGAATCAGCCGCTGCGGGATATTGCGTTTGACTTTCTGACCCGCTGCCGTCACACGGACGCTTTGCAGCGTTATATCCCGGATCCTGTTGCCGTGGCACATAAGCCCGGCGGACTGGATCATCTGAACCATGACGCGGGGATCTTCCTGCTGAAGAACCGCCCCTATTATCTGGGTATTTTTACCTGGGACGGCCCCACTCTGGATGGGCAGCCCCAGCAAAACCGGCTGATTGGCCAGCTGTCCCGAATGGTCTATGATGCTGTGAAGGGAGGAAACCTGGGATGAAAGCGATTGTCACGGCTCCTGTCTGCGCCCTGCTGGCTGCCCCCACCCGGGAAAGTACCCTTTTGGATGAAGCGCTGTACGGCATGGTAGTGGAGCTTCTGGAGCAGGCTGCGCCCGGCTGGTACCGGGTCCGCACCCACTATCGCTATGAGGGCTTTGTCTGCGGGGAAAGCCTGCTCATTGGCGACGAAACCGCCTCTGCCTGGGAGGCGCAGCCAAAAAAAGTCATTCGAAATAAGAATTTCTGCGATGTGCTGTCCGCACCCAAGGTACAGGGCTGGATTCTGACCACCCTTCCCAGGGGCGGAATCGTCTGCGTTGTGGGTCAGCCGTCGGGCGGCTGGCAGCAGGTGCGCCTGGCGGACGGCCGCACCGGTTTCCTGCCGGAGAGTATCCTGGCCGCGTATCACACGGCCCCCGTGTCTTCTGACGAAGAGATCCTGCGGCAGGCGCTGGTGGATGCGGCCATGCTCTACCGGGGCACCCATTACCGCTGGGGCGGCAAGTCCCCCATGGGGATCGACTGCTCCGGCCTTGTCTCCATGGCCTATATGCTCTGCGGCATTCTCATCTATCGGGACGCCGACATTCGGGAGGGCTTTCCCATTCGGAAGATTCCCATCGAAGCCGTGAAGCCTGGCGATTTGCTGTTTTTCCCCGGTCATGTCGCTATGTATATTGGGCATGGCCGCTACTGCCACAGCACAGGCAAGGTCGGAGACAACGGCTTTGCCGTCAACTCCCTCATCCCCAGTGATGCCGACTACCGGGAGGATCTGCGGGAGAAGCTCACACAGGTGGGCACGTATTTCTGAGAAAGGACGGATGTTATGAAGGTTTTCCTATCTGCGGATATGGAGGGTACCTGTGGGATCGCCTCCTGGGCGGAGACAGAGCGTTCCACGCCATTTGACTATGCGCCTTTGCAGAAGCAGATGACCCGGGAGGTCGCCGCTGCCTGCCGCGGCGCGCTTGCCGCCGGAGCGGAGGAGGTTCTGGTCAAGGATGCCCACGACTCAGCCCGGAATGTTGATCCCACCGCGCTGCCTCGGGGTACGCGGATTCACCGGAGCTGGTCCGGGGATCCGTTGAGCATGATGACCGGTCTGAACCGGGAGTCCTTTGATGCTGTGTTTTTCACCGGCTATCATGCCTGGGCCAGCTGCACCGGCAATCCCCTCAGCCACACCATGAATCTGCGTAACAACCGGGTTTTCTTGAACGGCACGCTTTGCAGCGAATTCCTTCTCAATTCCTATACCGCCGGATATTACGGAGTCCCTGTGGCGATGGTCACCGGCGATCAGGCACTGTGCGAATTTGCCAAACAGCTGATCCCCGCAATCGTAACGGTGCCCGTGAATATCGGCCGGGGCGGTGGTATCACTGCCCTGCATCCGGATGAGGCGGTGGAACGCATTGAGGAGGCAGCAAGAAGAGCCGTTGCCAAAGCGGATTTGTGTATTGTCCCGATGCCGGAGCATTTCCATATGGAGATCGATTTTATAAAGCATTCCGTTGCTTACTCGAAGAGTTTCTATCCCGGGGCAACGCTGACAGAGGATAAAATGGTTTGTTTTGACTCTGACGACTGGTTTGAGATTTTGCGGTTCTGCCATTTTGTCCTCAGTGACGGCTGATTCCCTGGCTCTCCGGAGGGCGCGTATGTGGAAATGGCATAGTAGGACGCCGCATAGAATCGCGCAGGAAATGGGTATGAATGCGCTTTTGATTACATCCGGCGTAGAGAGCCTCCGTACCGGTTTGGAGCAGGCGATTCTGATCGGAACCAGCTTTCAGAAGATCCGGAAGGAGAATTTCTTTTTGACCCGAATCATGCGCGGAGAAGCGGAGAATATCACGGTTCTGGATGAAGCCGGAGAGTTATACTATTCCGTCCCTGGCGATCTGCCGCCGGATTTGCTGGCGGTGATGCGGGAAAAAATGCCGGAGCTTCCGAAAAATACGTCCCTCCGGTTTTATCACAACCAACACAATAAGCTGCTTCGGATTGTTGGACAGATTGTCAGCATCGGAACCGGAAAATATTATCTGTTCCACCACTCCAGCTCTCCCAGTCCGGTTCGATCTGGAAAAAACGGTGTGCGCCTATACTCCAAAAGCGAGTGCGAGATGCTGTTCCGCGTGAGCTTTTTCCACCTAAGCGGCGCACGGAACAACATCAGAAGCAAATTGGATATCCTTGCCGTAACCAACCAGCCCATTATGGCCTTCGGGAACTGGCACTGGAGTCCGATACGCTTTACATTCGCAGCGCGGCGGTAGCCGAGATTCTCAGCCGGGAGCGGAATCTGCTTCGCCCTGTGTTCCCGGCGAAAAATCAAACCGACGCGCCCATGACGCTGGATCAGATTGTTCATCAAGCCATTGAACAGGCCCTGCGGGACAATGACGGTAACCAGTTCGCAGCGGCGAAGCAGCTGGGAATCGGAAGATCGACGTTGTGGCGCCATATGAACAATGCGGATACACATTGATGGGAATTTTTGAATAGCAGTATAAATAATGTCTACTGAATAACCATCATTATTTCGCAAGGTTGCAGAAAACCTA
>CAYYGF010000041.1:0-13318 GCA_964471315.1 uncultured Oscillospiraceae bacterium
TGCCAACACGCGTGAAAGTCGTTTGCTCATTTGCGGATAGCGTAAGTCCGAATCAGAACAGACCGCTGATCTTGCCGTTCTCGTCCACGTCGATGCGCTCGGCGGCGGGAACCTTGGGCAGGCCAGGCATGGTCATGATCTCACCGGTCAGCGCGACCAGGAAACCAGCGCCGGCGGAGACCTTCACGTTGCGCACGGTGATGGTGAAGCCACGGGGCGCGCCCAGCTTGGTCTGGTCGTCGGAGAAGGAATACTGGGTCTTGGCCATGCAGATGGGCATATGATCGTAGCCCAGCTCAGTCAGAGTCTTGATCTGCTTCTCGGCATTGGCGGTGAAGTTCACGCCGTCAGCGTGGTAGATCTTCTTGGCGATGGCCTCGATCTTCTCCTTGATGGAGCAATCCAGCTCGTAAGCGAAGGTGAAGTCATTGGGCATTTCGCACAGACGGACGACTTCCTTGGCCAGCTCGATGCCGCCTTCGCCGCCCTTGGCCCAAACCTCGGACAGGGCCACGTTGACACCCAGCTCCTTGCACTTGGTCTCGATGAGCTTCAGCTCGGCCTCGGTGTCGGTGGGGAAGCGGTTGATGGCGACCACGCAGGGCAGCTTGTAAACCTGGGTGATGTTCTCCACGTGCTGCAGCAGGTTGGGCAGGCCCTTCTCCAGAGCCTCCAGATTCTCCTTGCCGGTCTCGGCCTTGGGCACGCCGCCGTTGTACTTGAGGGCCCGGGCAGTGGCAACCAGCACCACGCAGGAGGGCTTCAGACCTGCCATACGGCACTTGATGTCCAGGAACTTCTCAGCGCCCAGGTCAGCGCCGAAGCCAGCCTCGGTGATGGCGTAGTCGCCCAGCTTCAGAGCGATCTTGGTAGCGGTGACGGAGTTGCAGCCGTGGGCGATGTTGGCGAAGGGGCCGCCGTGGACGAACGCAGGGGTGTGCTCCAGGGTCTGAACCAGGTTGGGCTTCAGAGCGTCCTTCAGCAGAGCAGCCATAGCGCCCTGGGCATTCAAGTCACCAGCGGTGACGGGCTTGCCGGCGTAGGTGTAGCCAACCACCAGGCGGGCCAGGCGGGCCTTCAAGTCGGTGATGTCGGAGGCCAGGCACAGAACAGCCATGATCTCGGAAGCCACGGTGATGTCGTAGCCGTCCTCACGGGGGGTACCGTTGACCTTGCCGCCCAGGCCGTCCACCACGAAGCGGAGCTGGCGGTCATTCATATCGACGCAACGGCGCCAGGTGATCTGGCGGGGGTCGATGCCCAGAGCGTTGCCCTGGTAGATATGGTTATCGAGCATCGCAGCCAGCAGGTTGTTGGCAGCACCGATGGCATGGAAGTCACCGGTAAAGTGCAGGTTGATGTCCTCCATGGGGACGACCTGTGCGTAGCCGCCACCTGCAGCGCCGCCCTTGACGCCGAACACGGGGCCCAGAGAGGGCTCACGCAGGGCGACCATGACGTTCTTACCGATCCGGCGCATACCGTCGGCCAGGCCGACAGTGGTCGTGGTCTTGCCCTCACCAGCAGGGGTGGGGTTGATGGCGGTTACCAGCACCAGCTTGCCATTGGGCTTGTCGGCCATATCCTTCAGGATATTGTAGTCGACCTTGGCCTTGTAGTTGCCGTACTGTTCCAGATACTTCTCATCCACGCCCGCGGTCTTGGCGATCTCGCGAATGTGCAGCATCTCAGTTTCCTGTGCGATTTCGATGTCAGATTTGAATCCCATGTTAATACACTCCTTGTAATATGTTGGTGCCTACCGTTTTCTGAGGATCGGCCCATACAGGATTTATGCAGCTGCCGTTGAAGTGGCTCACCGCACATGATTCATTCGGTACTTAAGTACCGAAATAAGAATACCACTTCTGCCACGAATTGTCAATATCCCAGGGAAAGATTCCCGCCGGATTCTGTGAATTTTTTACAAACGCTGCCGCCAAATGGGTCTACCCCATCAGCCATCCGATTCCGTAAATCACCGCCAGGTGGAGGGGATAATATATGTAGAACAGCCGCCCCAGCGGATAGCTGCCCTTGCGTCCGTTATACAGTGCCAGCAGCGGCAGCGCCGCCAGCGACCACCACTGAATGCCGCCCAGGCTGACAGCCAGCGCCGCCAACCCCACAACCAGAAGCAGAAGCTCCTGCCGCCGATTCTCCCCGCAGAACACCAGCACCGGCAGCAGCACTCCCAAGATACCGTAATCCACCGCGTAATCCGTCCCCGGCAGCAGCTTCGGCAGAATCTGGCAGAGGAACACCGCTGCGGCAAACAGCCCCACAGCGGTCACAATCCGTGCTGGATCGGGCCGCCGCACCGCGGCGTCCATGCCCCAGATCAGCGCCACCGACAAGGAGAAGGTCATCAAAATGCATTGATACAGCGACCCCTCCACCGCATAATAAACCGTCTGGCACAATAGCCCCAGCCCCAGCAGCCGCAGCAGATAGCGCCTGCGGTCATGGGTATGGCGGCACCCCTGGGCGATCATATAGGCGTAAATCGGCATTGCCAGCCGTCCCAAAATCCGCAGCACCGGAAACTGAGGCAGCAGGTACAGCCCCACATGGTCGCAGGTCATGGTAATCATCGCCAGAATTTTTAGTTGGTTTCCCGTTAAGCCCGGCCTGGTTTTTGTCTCCATCTTTCCTTCCTCACAGCCTGTCCGCCAGTGCTTCCTCATCCAGCAGGCCGTACAGCCGGTAGAGGATCAGCATATCCTGGTATTGCAGTTTCTGCCCCATCATCTGACGGAAGGTGGCGGACTTTTCCCTTCCCTGGGCCTTGAGCCGCTTCATTTTGTCATCCGCCTCCCGATATCGATTCTGCACATCGGAAAGCATTTTTTCAAATGCCTCCAGCCTCTGAGAATCTGTCATGGTGTTCCTCCTAATCAAATGCCAGTCCAAAATAGGACGGTGCTTCGGCATTGGGGCGCAGCGGGCGGAACATGGCAAACGGTGTATGTCCCGGAACCCGGAAGGTTCCCGAAGGGCACCCCAGCGCCCCCAGAATGCCGGGAGCCGCCTCCCGGTTTCCCAACAGCTCCACTCCGACAAGCTTCTCCTGCTCCCGCACCGCGGCCAGGACAAAATCCTCTCCGGCGTAAAGGGCGGCGTAGGCGGCCAGATACCGCAGGTTCTCCCCCTCCTGGATCACGCCGTTTTCCGGCAGCAGCCTCCGCCGCAGCCGGGCGTATTCCTCCGGGCCGATCCGGCGCAGGGCCGCTGGCGCTCCTGCGCCCGTGGAAAACGTCTCGATCCCGCCGCAGTCCCGGTAGCCCATTGCGCCGTACATCCGCCGCAGCCCCTCACCGGCGGGGCAGAGCAACGCCCCGGCATACCCCCGCCCGGTCAAAACAGCGTGGGTTCTGTCCATCAGCTTCCGGCACAGGCCCCGGCCCCGGAAGTCCGGATGGGTGGCCACGGCATAGAGATACGCCATTTTCTCCGCCCCGCGCCAAACGTCCAGCCAGTAAAGCGCGGCGGTCAAGCGTCCGTTTTCCGTGAAATACTGGCAGCGCTCCGGGGCATAGGCCGTTTCCATGAACATCCGAACAAACGCCGGGCTGTCCCCAAAGGCCTCCTGCCAGAGCGCCATCAGCTGCTCAGTCATCGGAAATATCCTCCCGGAGGTAGGCCCAGGATTTTTCCAGCAGGACGGTGGGATTGTAGCTCAGCTTTGCCTTGCGCAGTCCCTCCAATCCCAGATCGTCCTCCCGGTCAAGATACCGAATCTGAGGATATTTCAGCCGGAGATACCGGGCAAACTCGCAGTTGATGGCGGTGTAGGCCCCATCCACATCCTCCCAGGCCTTCTCGAAATGGATGTCGAAGGTGTCTTCCGCCAGCTTCGACCCCATGGTCACCGCCAGCACCCGGCCATCCTCCTCCAGCACCAGTCCCTCCATGCCCAGCGGCCCATAGCTGCGGAAGGCCCTGGCCATGGCAATATTTTCCAGCAGGTAATCCCCGTGGGGATCCTCCCGGAGACGGTTGGCATACCATTCATCCACCATGCACTGGGCCGCCGGCATATTGCAGCCATCCAGCGGCGCCACCCGGTAATCCGGATGTTCCGCCTGGAAACGGTTGAAATGGTTGCGTTTTTTCTGGAATTTCCGCCCCCGCAGATCCGCCAGGTCATCAATGCCATAGACATAGTCAAAATTATCCCGGCTGGTGCGGAACAGGAACTGCCCGGGGAACCAGTTTTCCAGCTCCTGCCTGTCTTCTTCCAGCACGTTGGTGATCCGGCAGGGAATGCCGCGCAGTTTGGCGTCCTCCAAAATCTCCTGAATCACCGCCCGTTTGTCTCCCTGCCCGATGGGGTAGGGATAGACGCTGCGGCCGGAAAAGTGGGAAAAGAACGCCACGCATCCATGGACAAACGCCACCTTCTGGCTCCCCCACAAATACAAATTAGAAAACGAATATTCACAGCCCCGGGACGGGCAAGCAAACAAAATCCGCTCATACGCCTCCCGCTGGGACAGCTGCAAACGTTGAAAATCCATCATACCATTGCCTCCTTACGGCCCATATCATACCACAGTTTTCCCCAAAAAACAAGGATGCTCCATAGGTGGGTGTCCGTAACACAGTAATTCTATGAATTATTTATTACGGCATCTGTCTTGCAAGGTTGGTAACATGAAAATAGGCGATACCTGGTCGTTTTGACCGGGTATCGCTTATTTTTTTGCCCGCATTAGAAAGAATGGACTTATTTCGATTTTTGCGTTACAATGGGCGCAGAGCAGAACAAATCTGACCCAAGAAAAATTTTACATAAAATTTTGTGGCGATTGGAAAAAAGCGCAATTCTGGTGCCCATCTGAAGCTGATAGTCGGATGTTTTTCAGATACGCTCTAACCGCTTGACATTTTCTCCCCCGGGGTGTATAATCACCCCACAATCAAATAGGACAGTTCGTGACCATCCTGTCGGTAAACAAAACTAGGGAGTATTCTGATGGGCGCTTTGCGTCCATTTTTTGTTGGGCGTGGTCTGTAGCTGCGCCCATTTTTCTTTTTGGGAGGTATTCTTATGTGCAAAAACACCCGTTATCTGGCCCACGCGGCCATCATTGCCGCGCTGTACGCAGTGCTGACCCATCTGCAAAACCTGCTGCTGCCCGGCTCCGCCACCTGGGCCATCCAGATGCGCCTGTCCGAGGCGCTGTGCGTTCTGGCTTTCTTCACCCCTGCCGCCATTCCCGGGCTGACCCTGGGCTGCCTGCTGTTCAACATCACCTTCGCCGCCGCCCTGCCCCTGGACTTTGTGGTTGGCTCCCTGGCCACCCTGCTGGCAGCGCTGGGGATGTGGCTGACCCGGAGCTGGCAGATCAAGGGCTATCCTCTGCCGGGAATGCTGATGCCCGCCGTCGCCAACGCCTTGCTGGTGGGCTGGGAGCTGACGGTGTACATCGGCGGTGGCTTTTTCCTCAACGCGGTGTATGTCGCCATTGGGGAAGCCGTTGTGCTGCTGGTTCCCGGCAGCCTGCTCTACTGGGCCATCAAAAAGCGCGGCCTGGTAAGCAAGCTCTTCACCCCTTGATAAAGGGGCTGTCTCACGAAAGTAAAATTGCACAAATAAAGAAACTGTCATTCCGAGCCAGTGTGCTTCAGTGGCGTGGGAATCCCCCGGTTGAATGGAAATGCCATCCGATACGCATCCAAAAAGTTGGGGGATTGCCACACCCGTGACATCGGTCACTGGTTCGCAATGACAGTTATTCTTTTCTTTTGTGCAGTTCGACGAAATAGTTCCTTAGTGAGACAGCCCCTTCGCATGGCATCTCCGGTCAAGCGCGTTAAGCGGCGGCTTTTCCGTACCGGGCGGGAACAATTCCCGCCTTCATAAGGGTCAGCACCACCGTGGGCAGGAACACCAACTGGATCACAATACCTGGAAGGGCCGTCACAAAGCTGGCGGTGACCCAGGCGGACAGCGCCATGCCGGGGGTAAAAATCAGCGCCTTGGCCAGGCCGGACACCACTCTGCCCGCTATCATCGCGGACACAAGCGCCAGATACAGATCCCCATAAGTCTTTCCACTGCGGACATACCGCAAAACAAGACCGGAAACCAGGCCGTACACGCCGCACTCCACCATCATCGCCGGAAGAATGGCCGCTGGGGGCATGCCCGTAATCACGCTGGAAAGCAGCGGCCCCACCAGGCCACACAACAGGCCGTAGGGCCAGCCGCAGATCATACCGCAGATCAGAACCGGAATATGCATGGGCAGAAAAATACTGCCGGCATTGGGGATGGAATGGAAGGCAATGGGCAGCACCACACACAGCGCGGTACACACCGCCGCCAGGGTCATCTGCTTCACGGAACGAATGGACTTCATAGGGTACCTCCTAATTTGTTTTGCCCCATTATACCAGCCCAAAATAGGGATTTGAAGCCCCCCAGGGGGATAATTTTTCCCGCTTCCGCAAAAAAGAGCTGTCTCCCCGAATTCGTGAGACAGCTCCAAATGCATCCTAAGCTTACGTGATCCGCACCGCGGCCACAACCAACCGGCCATTGTCCAGGGTGTACTCGCAGGTGGACAGGCAGATCAGCTTGTCGCCGTATTGGGGGGTAATGCCGGTGTCATAGAAGGCCAGCTTCTTGCAGGTGGAGACAAAGTCATCGAACTCCGCCTCATTCTCCGCATCCTCAAACTGATGGTAGGAGAAGCCCTCACCAACATTCGCCGAGGTTTTGAACACGGCAAAAACCTTATAGGTATGATACTCATACAGGGTATCGAAGAAAATCAGACTGTTCTTCTCCCAATAGTCCTTACTGGTATAGTTGTTCAGCGTGGCAAACATACTGCCGTCGGCCATGTTATGGCCATACATGGTGATGTTGTCGCTGGGCTTGTTGATGTCGCACTCCTCCCGGGCATAGATGGCGCCGTGGGTGCTGCCGTTGCCGTCAAAATCCCGGTACAGGTAGTAGTTCGGCTCATTGGGGGTTTGCAGAACCGGGTAATTCACCTTGGTTCCCTCAATCTTCAGCCAACCCACCAAATCCTGGTTCTGCTCGTAGATCTCCGCGTAGCCAGGGATCATGGTCAACTCCGTCGGGTCCGTGCTTTCCGTTGTGGCGGCGGTGGTTTCCGCCGGCTTGGTTTCCTTCGGCTCTGTGCTAGCCTGTGATACCATTTGGGCAAGCTGATTATTACGGTCTTCCTGCTTCTTGCCTTCCGCCAGATAATTCACGACCATAAACGCGCTGACGCCAAACGCAATCAAAAGGAGGACAACGGTGGCGATAAACAATATCTTCTTCGTATTCTTCATGGGCAAATACCTCCTTGTGCCACTGTGTGGTTATTATAGTCGACCCACAACAGGCTGTCAAGCCATCCAAAGCTTAAGAAATGTTTAGGAAAGCTCTGAATAAATTGGCAAGCGCTGGCGGCAAAGGATTTTCGCTCAGCCGAAAGTTCTAAAAATGGAGGAATCCTGTATGTATTTCCCAATTTTGGAACTGCAAGAATAGAAAAAATTCACTGACCAGTCGCAGACGATTTGCTCAGCGGTTCCTCGACTTTTTTCAAGCAATCTGCCGGGAAACCCGCTTCACCACTTCATATAGAACATGTTCAGCGCGTCCCGCATGGCGTAATAATTGGGCAGGTTCCGCCAGCCGCTGGAAACGGTGGCATTGCCGCTGGCTACCACATGGGTATCCGGCAGGGCCATGGCAATCCGCCCCGCGGCGCCGGGCCGGAACACGCACCAGACGTTTTTCAGCCAGGGCATCTCACAAATGGGCGCCACATCCGCGCCGTATTTGCCGATGTTCAGATCCTCCAGAGCGGTACAGCCCTGCAAGGGGGTATAGTCCTCAATGGGGCTCCAGTCCAGTTCCAGGAACACCAGGTTTTTGCAGTTGCTGATGGGCGTGATGTCCCGGACACCGGTATGGGCCAGGATTAAGTATTTCAGATTCGGCATGTAGGCCACGAACTCAATATTGCGTACATCCATGTGACCCACATCAATGGCGATCATATCCTCGCAATAGCGCAGGTTGTAGGAATCGGCGTCCTTAAAGTTTCCCACGCCGTCCCGGCTGGGCATGAAGGAGGTGGCATCCGTGCGGGTGGGCAGCTTCTCGCCGCAGCGGACGATCCAGACCACCTTATACTGCTCCCTAACCCGCTCCCGATAGGCGGCAATCTCCTCGTTGTCCATTTTCTGCTCGCCCAGGAAAACCTGCTCCGCCTCCGGGAAGTAGGCCATGCCCTGCTCCACCTGCTCCAGGCTTTCAATGGTGGTATCGGACAGGTCGATCTCGGTATCCTCCCGGGTGAAGGACTTGCCGCAGATTTCCTGTTCCCAGGTCACCTGCACCTGGGGGTATGCCTTATCCAGCGCCAGCACCCTTTCCGCCGAGGCCTTGGGGTTCACCAGATGCAGCGACTGCATGCTTGTCAGCAGCGGCAGCAGCTCCAAATCACCGTCTTCGGCATCGATCAGCTTCACCGCCTTGGTATCACCGGGAATCTTCTTACCCCCCACCTCCAGGTTGAAGGACAGGCCGTTTTCCTGGCAGTACGCTTGTAGCTGGGCCAGGTTTTCCCCGGAGCCGTCGCCCGTGACCACCACGCCGGTGAGCTTCCGCAGATACGGCAGCAGCGCCAGCTCCTCCTGGGTTATACCGCCAACCCGAAGCTCCGCAGCGGTGCCGGGGTAATCTGTGCCGTCCACCGAAACCTGAAACAGCACCGTAATCTCCGGCCGGCGATCCTCCAGGGCAAGCAGCTGGGCATAGTCCCGGCAGCCTTCCGCGTGAACCGTTTCCAGCCGTGTAAAGGCATCCAGCACCGCCACATCCTCCGAAGACAGGGTATCCACCGTCAAGTCCGTCGTTTCATCCGGATAGGTGGTGCCCTGGAAGGGAATGTTCCAGCGGATCTGGCAGCCGGGCATTTTGCTGTGGAGCTTGTTGTAATGCTCCACCGAAATGTCCCGATCCCGCAGATCCAGCGCCGCCGCGTTTTTCGGATAGAAATGGAAATCCACCATATCATACTGGGTCAAGCACCAAGCCACGCCGCCGATCAGCGCAATCAGCACCGCCGCGAGGATCAGACCCGCCACCAGCTTTTTCTTTCCGTTCAAGGGAAACCCTCCTTATTCGCCAGGAAAACCCGTTTTGTTATTGGTTATATTATGGGATGCCCCAGGCCAGAAGTCAACCCCAATTTCAAACGGCAAGCATTTTGCCCTGCCGTCCGTTTACCCGTTCATTCCAGCAGGAAATTCAGCACACGCCATGGGAAATCCTTGGCTTCTTCGTACAGCCCGTGGCCGTACTGGGGGTACATCCACAGCCGCGCGCCGGGAATGCTCTCCGCGATCTGGCCGGAGCCTTCACTGCCCACTGTCCGATCCAGGCACCCGCCGATGACCAGGGTGGGCGCGGAAATCATGGGGAGCCTTGCCAGGCTGTCATGGCTCATGCAGGCCTGGGCCTGGACATAAAAGCGCTCATAGGATCGGGGCTTGCTCACCTTCCCCGCGATGGGAATGGCCCATTTTTCCCGGTCAAGATACGCCTGGGTATAGGTTCGCTGGGCCGTGCTGCGCATAAGGCCCATGTGGTCGTCCCGCTGGGCACAGTCCATCCACTCCGTCACCGATTCCGTCAGCAGGGCGTTGGCGCAGGGGCAGGTTGACACCAGCACCAGCCTGCGAACCATCTCCGGCGCGTCTGCCGCCAGGTGCTGGGCAATCATACCGCCCATGGAAATCCCCACCACGTCCGCCCGGGAAATCCCCAGGGCCTCCATGGCCCGGCGCTGATCCCTGGCCATGTCCCGGGTGGTGTAGCCCCGGGGCATCCGGTTCTTCCGGCTGAAGACAAACACGGTATACTCCCTGGCAAAGGCACGGTACATCAGCGCGATGGGCAGCGCCATTCCCTTCATGGTTCGCAGTCCGTCTCCCAAACCGGGCAAAAGAATCAGCGCTTTTCTTCCCGTGCCGAAGCGGATATAATCCATGTCCGTGCCTGGAAAGGGAATGCGTCCGTTTTTCGCCTTGTAGAGCATATTGTTTCCTCCCGCCGGGGGGTTCCGCCCCAGATTGATATGGGATTATTCTCCCACCCTTCCCTTCTGTTGTACAGCCGCACAAAGGAAAAAAGCGCCGTCAAGCGGCGCTTTTTGTCGTGTCATCGGGCCAGAAGCTTTCCTTCGATCTCCTTATCGGGCCAATAGCCCCAGGACTCCACAATTTTCCCGTCCCGGACCAGGAAATTCTCCAGCGCCTCAAATTGAATACGCTTTCCCGTAGCCGGAATGCCCATGCACGCCCCCGCGTAGATGCCGTCGTAAAGCACCCGGGTCGCCACCATGCCGTCCTCGGCAAACACATCCAGCATTTCCAGCCGCAGATCCGAAAACTGCCCGGCTACGATTTTCAAGATTCCCACGGCATCGGCATTGCTCCGGGCGCCGGCAGGGCTGTGGTCAATGTAGTCCTCGGACATGCACTCCATTACGAAGTCATAATTCCGGTTCACATATCCTTCGATAAAAAAGCGGGTCACCAGTTCTTTTGGTGCCATGAAAAATCGCTCCCTTCGAATGTGAATCTTCAAAATATCAACAATCCACCTACCAGTCTGGGGCGGCTTTTTCAGCCGCCCCAACAGATTCAGCATACCACATTGTCTCCCCGGCTGTCAACGGTTTTTCGCTTCAAAATTTCCCTTTCTCCGATTTGCACTGTTTTTATGGAACTTTCTTGTCCAATTTTCCATCTTGCAATTTTTTAATCTTCGGGTTATGATATAGGCACAAAGAGGTGATACCAATGATCTAGTTCACCCCAGATTCCCATGAAAAACGGAATCGAAAGGCGTGCTTTTCAAACCTCTTCCGATTATATAAATTTCTAGGAAACCATACTAAAGGAATTGAAAACGGAAGCAATTCAAAATTCAGAAAAGCAGCGTCTAATTTGCAGAAAGCGAGGTTACCCAATGATTGACCCCACCTGTTCCATGAAATAACCCCCGACAGTTACTGAGAAACAGAACTGATCGGGGGTTATTTCTTTTTGTACACGCCGGGCTGGGCGCGTTTTTTTCTGCAAAAAAGAAATTCCCTCTTGACTCTTTCCTTACGTCATAGTGTATGATGATTCCAGACAGGAGGGAACGCTATGAAAACCGTAAATCAGATCGCAAAACAAACCGGTGTGAGTGTGCGCACACTCCACCACTATGACGCCATCGGCCTGCTGAAGCCCACCCAGGTGGCAGAGGCGGGCTACCGGCTCTATGACGACGCCGCGTTGGAACGGCTGTACCTGATCCTCCTGTTCCGGGAGATCGGCTTCCCGCTGAAGGATATCCGCGGTATCCTGGACGCGCCGGATTTTGACCGGAACCGGGTGCTGGAGCAGCAGATCGCGCTGCTGGAAGCAAAACAGATCCGGTTGGAATACATGGCCAATATGGCCCGGGGAATTCAATTAATGGGAGTGAAACACTTGGAATTTAACGGATTTGATGTCAATAAAATGAACGACTATGCCCAGCAGGCCAAGACCCTGTACGGCAAGACCGAAGCCTACCAGGAGTTCGAGCAGAAGGCCAAAAGCCGCACCAAAGAGCAGAACGACGCAGTAAACAGCCAGGTCATGGACTTTTTTGTCCGGCTGGGCACTATGAAGGATCTTTCTCCGGACAGCGAGGCGGTTCAGGCCTGGGTGAAGGACCTGCAAGCCTTCTTCACCGCCAACTTCTACACCTATACGCCCCAGATCCTGCTGGGGCTGGGGGACATGTACGCCGGAGGCGGTAGCATGACGGAAAATATCGACGCCGCAGGGGGCAAGGGCACCGGGGAATTCGCCCGGAAAGCCATTGAAATCTACTGTGGGAAATAGGACAATGCCCGCTGGAAAATCCGGCGGGCATTTTGCCGAACAAATCCCGCAAGCGTCCTTCCTTTTTCTCCCAAAATGCGTATTGCCCCGCCGCCAGGGGGCGTGTTATAATGCTTCCATTAAATAAAAAGGAAGAGGTTTTATGGAACGCTTCAAAAACTTTCTCAAGCGGAAAGACGTTGTCTTTACCCTCCAGCGCTACGGCATCGACGCCTTGGGTGCTATGGCCCAGGGCCTGTTCTGCACGCTGCTGGTTGGCACCATCCTAAACACCATCGGCCAGCAGTTCGGCATTGCCTTCCTCAACGAAGTCATCGTGACCGTGGGCAAGGGTGAGGGCGCGGTGGGCTACACCATCGGTGGCTTGGCCTCGGCTATGGTCGGCCCCGGCATTGCCATTGCCATCGGCTTTGCCCTGCACTGTCCGCCCCTGGTGCTGTTCTCCCTGATCCCGGTAGGCTTTGCCGCCAACGCCATGGGCGGCGCGGGCGGCCCCCTGTCCGTCTACTTTGTGGCCATCGTGGCTGCGGAGTGCGGCAAGCTGGTCTCCAAGGAGACCCGGATCGACATTCTGGTGACTCCCATCGTCACCATCCTGGCCGGCATCGGCTTTGCCTGGCTGGTGGCCGCGCCCATCGGTGCCGCTGCTGCCGCCGTGGGCGACTTCGTCAAGTGGGCCACGGTGCTCCAGCCCTTCTTCATGGGCATTCTGGTGTCCGTGGTCATCGGCGTGGCCCTGACCCTGCCCATTTCCTCCGCCGCCATCTGCGCGGCGCTGGGGCTGACCGGCCTGGCCGGCGGCGCCGCCGTGGCAGGCTGCTGTGCCCAGATGGTAGGCTTCGCGGTGATGAGCTTCCAGGAAAACCGCTGGGGCGGATTGGTTGCCCAGGGTGTGGGCACCAGTATGCTGCAAATGCCCAATATTGTGAAAAATCCCCGGATCTGGATCCCTCCCACGCTGGCTTCCGCCATCACCGGCCCTCTGGCTACCTGCCTGTTTAAGCTGGAAATGAACGGCGCGGCGGTATCCTCCGGCATGGGCACCTGCGGCTTTGTGGGCCAGATCGGCGTGTACACCGGCTGGGTCAACGATGTTGCCAGCGGCGCCAAGGCCGGTATCACTGCCATGGACTGGGCCGGACTGGTGCTGATCTGCTTCGTGCTGCCCGCGGTACTCAGCTGGGTATTCTGCGAAATTCTGCGCAAAAAGGGCTGGATTAAGGAAAACGACCTAAAGCTGGACCTGTAAGCCGCTAGCGGCCAGTGGCCGCGGACAATGCGTGCTCGGTGCGGAGGGTATCGTTACTTCCCAAACCCGCTCGGTATCGTTACCTGGTTCGCTAAATTGGTGTTTATCGGTCAGCCCCTTGCCTCTCCCTATGGGAGAGGTGCCCCC
>CAYYGF010000042.1:0-13263 GCA_964471315.1 uncultured Oscillospiraceae bacterium
TCCGCTTGGTGCCCTCCCGGCAGGGGGTGCACTTGCCGCAGGATTCCCGCTGGGTAAAGCTCATAAAGAACCGGGCGACCTCCACCATACAGGTGTCCTGGCCCATGACCACCATGCCGCCGGAGCCGATGATGGCGTTGTACTTCTTCACGGAATCAAAGTCCAGAGGCACATCCAAATGCGCCTCGGTCAGACAGCCGCCGGAGGGGCCGCCGATCTGCACCGCTTTGAAATCCGCACCATTTTTTAGGCCCCCGCCGATATCGAAGATGATCTGGCGGAGGGTGGAGCCCATGGGCACTTCGATCAGGCCGGTGTTCTCAATGGCGCCGGTGAGGGAGAAGGTCTTGCAGCCGGGGCTGCCGGGGGTGCCGATGGACCGGAACCAATCCGCGCCCTGCAAAATGATCTTGGGCACATTGGCGTAGGTCTCTACGTTATTCAGAACAGTAGGCTTTTCCCACAGGCCCTTTTCCACCGTTCTGGGGGGCTTTGTACGGGGCATGCCCCGGTTGCCCTCGATGGAGGCGGTCAAGGCGGAGCCTTCGCCGCAGACGAACGCACCCGCGCCCCGGTTGATGTGCATATGGAAGGAAAAATCACTGCCCAGGATGTTGTCGCCCAACAGGCCCCGCTCCTCCAGCTGGGCAATGGCACCCCGCAGCCGGGCCACGGACATGGGATACTCAGCGCGGACATAGATGTAGCCGTTGTCCGCCCGGACGGCGTAGCCCGCGATCATCATGCCCTCAATGAGTTTAAAGGGGTCGCCCTCCATCACGGAGCCGTCCATGAACGCACCGGGGTCGCCCTCGTCGCCGTTGCAGACCACGTAGCGCACGGTTTCCTTCTGGCGGGCTACCTGCTTCCACTTCCGGCCGGTGGGGAAGCCGCCGCCGCCACGGCCCCGGAGGCCGGACTTGTCCACTTCGTCAATGACCTCGTCCCGGGTCATGGAGAACATAGCCTTCTTCAGCGCCTCAAAGCCGCCAGCGGCCAGGTACTCGTCCAGGGATTCGGCATCGAATTTGCCGCAGTTTTCCAGCACGATCCGGGTCTGCTTGGCGATGAAGGGGATCTCATCGGGCTGGACATAGGCGGTGTCGCCCTTCTTATACAGCAGCCGCTCGATGACCTCGTCCCCCAGGACGCTCTTTTCCAGGATGTCCGCGCAGTCCTCAGGCTGGACCTTGATGTACTGGATGACTTTCTCGCCCTTCTGGATGCGCACCAGGGGGCCCAGCTCGCAGAAGCCCTGGCAGCCGGTCTTTTTCACGCCCACGGCCTTCTGGTCGTCGTGACCGCCGCAAGGGGAGAACACCAGCTCCACGCCGGGGGTCTGCTTCACCAATGTTTCAAACAGTTCATGGATCTTATGGGAGCCGGTGGCAATACAGCCGGTGCCGGAACAGACCAGAATCCGGCAGTCATAGCGCTTGATTTCCTCGCAGGCTTTTTTCTGAGCCTGGTTCAGTTCTTCAACAGTTTTCATCAGCCTTTCCCCCTCAGTTCCTGGATGAGTGCCAATGCCTTCTCCGGTGTCATGGAAGGATGCACCTGCTCGTTGACCATCATGGTGGGAGCCAGACCGCAGGCACCGAGACACGACACCGTCTCAACCGTAAAGAGCATATCGTCTGTGGTGTGCTTTTTCTTGCTTAGGCCCAGTTCCTTCCACAGCGCCTCCAAAACCGGGGTGGAATGACGGACATGGCAAGCAGTACCGTCACAGACCTTGATGACGTACTTGCCCTTCGCTTCAAAGGAGAAGTTCTCGTAGAAAGTCGCTACAGAATAAGCCTTTGCCTCGGTGATCCCGATCTGCTTCGCCACATAGCTGAGTAACTCCGCGGGCAGGTAGCGGTATTCCGCCTGAATGTCCTGCATAATGGGGATCAATGACCGGGCATCCCGCACGTAACGGGAAATGATCTCGTCCGTTTTGCGGTAGTAGGATGCGTCCAGCATACTTTTGTTTACCTCCTTTTGCTTATCGACAGACATGCATTTTGCGCAGGGATTGCATAAGCGTATTATAGCATCGTTCCCAAACAATTTCCATGAACTAATTTTCCAGAAATCGACAGGGAATTTTGGTATTTCACACAATTTTATAAAAATATATCGATATTTTTCCAGAAAAAGTACAAAGGCGGAGGGGGGGCCTCCGCCTTTGCTGATGGTATTACGGCTGGGTCAGCTTCCGGCAGGCCGCGGCCAGCTCCCGCAGGGTGCTGCAGGACATCATGGGGCAGATAGCCGCCACGGTCTGGACACTGCGAAGATACTGCCATTTGCTTTCCGGAATGGGGTTGAGCCAGATTACCCGGCCGGACAGGCGCTTGGCCTCCGCCAGAGCCTGCAGCGCCCGGGGCTGGTCGATGGTCTTGGTATCCGACAGGATCAGAAGCGTTGCGGCACTGCTTAACACGGCGGGTTTTTTCCGGCACAATTCCGTCAGCGCCGTACCCAGATCCGTACCCCTGCCATAGATTCCGGACTCCTTCACATAGCCCCGGAAGGTGTCCATGTTTTGCAGCTGAAAGGCATCCGCCTCCACCACCGATTCCGAAAACAAAAACACCCGGGAATTGTCGGAGACCTGGTTCAAGCTCTGGATAAACCGCAGGGCAAATTCCGAAAACTGCACCATGGAGCCGGACACGTCGCACAGCAGCACCAGCTGCCTGCGCCTAGCCCTCTTTTTCTTGTAGCGCAGCCGGTGGAAGCTCCCGCCTGTTTCCAGCCCCAGCCGGATGGTGCGGCGGAAGTCCAGCACGCCGGTATGGCCGCCCCGCTGCCGCTTGGCGGCCAACTCGCCGTTGATCTGCCGGGCGATAGACTGGATGATCTCAATGGCCTTGGGAATCTCCGTGTCCTTGAAATCTGAGATATCCCGGTACAAAATCCCGATTTCCGGATCCGCCGCCTCCACGCCGGTCCCGGCGTTTTCCAGAAGCATCTGCTGTTCCAGCAGGGTTCTCGTGAACACGGAGTGGATAAACTCGCCATACAGCTTGGGATTGCGCTCGGCGGTGCCCCGGTACTTGTCCATAAAATTACGCAGCCGCTGCCGGGCCTCCTCGGGCATGGCGGCGTAGGTTTCTCGCTGCTGCTGGCTCAAGTCCATGGGCTTGCCGTTCAATTGCAGTTCCTCTTCCGCTTCTTTCCGGCGCTGCGCAAGCTCCTGTTCCCGCTGCCGCTGCTCCTTCGCCTGCTGGCGCATTTTTTCCTCGGAGATGAAAAAGCTGTCAAAGCACCGATCAAAGGAAAGCTGCTCCTCCCGGGATTTGGCATAGACGGTACGCAGGGCGGTTTTCACCCGCTCCCGATCCTCCAGCCCCAGGGCAATCAGCAGCCGGCTGGCATCCTCCGTCTCCTTGGGACTGACGCTCAGACCCTCCAGCCGCAGCATCCGGGAAAAGGCGGACAGCTTTTCCAGGTAGGTTTCCGGCTCAGCCATGGGAATGCCCTCCGCAGCTTCCGCTGCATTGGCATTCGTGGCCGGATTCCCCGCTGTCTAAATCCATGGCCTGAAAATCCTCGTTGTTTTTCAGCACAAAGCCAGCGGTCTGCCGCAGGGCGTCAGGGGTCAGCTCCCGGATGCCCAGGGCGTCCAGCGCCGCCGCCCAGTCCAATGTCTCGGCAATGGAAGGCTTCTTCAGAATGGCCTCATTGGAACGCAGCTTGTGCACCGCCAGGGCCACCTGGGCGCAGAGCCGGTCGTCCACATGGGGCAGCTTGGCCCGGAGGATCGCCAGTTCCTTTTCCATCTCCGGGTATTCGATGTAAAGATAAGCGCACCGGCGGCGCAGGGCTTCGCTCAAGGGTCTGGCCCGGTTGGAGGTCAGCACCACGAAGGGGATGGTTCTGGCCTTCACCGTGCCCACCTCCGGGATGGTGACCTGCATTTCAGAAAGCAGTTCCAGCAGGAAGGCTTCAAATTCCTCGTCCGCCTTGTCGATCTCGTCGATGAGCAGCACCACCGGCTTCTCGGAGCGGAGGGATTGCAGCAGGGGCCGTTCCAGCAGGTATTCGTCGCTGAATAACGACTTGGTCAGCGCTTCTTTGTCCTGGGAATTCTGATTCACCTGGATGGCCAGCAGCTGCTTCTGATAGTTCCACTCATACAGGGCCTTGCTTTCGTCCAGGCCCTCATAGCATTGCAGCCGCACCAGATCCCTGCCCAGGGCGGAGGCCATGACCTTGGCCACCTCCGTCTTGCCCACGCCAGCCGCGCCCTCGATCAGCAGGGGCCGGCCCAGCTGCAAGGAAACGTACAAAACCGTTGCCAGGGTTTCGTCGTAGATATAATGGGCTTCGTCCATTTTTTGCTTTAACTGTTCGTAAGTCATGGAAATTCCTCCTTTTTCCCGATTATAGCACAGCCGGGGCCGCTTGGGAAGCAGGAAAGACACAAAAAATGTCATCGGGGGAAGCGGCACGCCGCTTCCCCCGATGGTCTTATGATTCAATCCCGCCGCAGAGCCTCGATTGGGTTCAGGTTCGCCGCCTGGATGGCGGGGAGCATCCCAAACACCACGCCGATCAGGGTGGAGAACACCACCGCCACGGCAATGGCTGGAAAGCTGATGGATACGGGAATCTGCATCATACCGGAAATCAGCTGGGCCAGAATGATGCCACTGATGACGCCAATCAAGCCGCCCAGGCTGGTCAGCACCGCGGATTCTGTCAGAAATTGCAGCAAAATCCGCTTTTTCTTGGCGCCGATGGCCTTTTTCAAGCCAATTTCCGCCGTACGCTCTGTGACGGACACCAGCATGATGTTCATCACGCCAATGCCGCCCACCAGCAGGGAGATACTGGCAATCCAGATCAGCTGGGTATTGGTGGACTGGGACATTTTCTGAAGCTGCTGGGCCTGTTCCAGCATGTCCTGGCTGCGGTAGTCAAACTTGCTGTCTGTGGAAACGATCTGCTTCTGGGTCAGCAGTTGGGCCGCCTCCTGGCCGGCGGTGGTCATGGTGTCGGTGCTTTCCACTTTGATGGCCACGCTCTGGGGTTCGTCAAACCGGAAAGCCGTCGGCCAGGTGGTGCTGGGGATGTAGACCGCGCCGGTGGAGGTGTTCATATAAAGCTGGTAATCCTGCATGGAATTGATGGTAGGCGCGAATTCCTCGGACAGGGCCACCACACCCACAACCGTAAACACATCGCCGCACAGCTCCACGCTTTTGCCCACCGGGTCTTCCCCGCCGAACAGACTCCGGACGGTGTTGCCGTCCACCAGCATCACCTTGCGGCACTGGTCAAAATCCTTTTGGGTAAAGCCTCTGCCGCTTTTCACTTGGTAGCCGTAGACACCCAAATAATTCTCGTCCACGCCGAGGACGCTGCCGTTATACTGGGCATTCCGGTAAAACAGCCGCTCGCAGTAGTTGCGGGAGTAGTACAGCGACACCCGCTCCACCCCCCGGAGCTGTTCCAGCTCCTGGCGGGTCTTTTCCGTGATGGTGCGCACGCCGTCGGGAATGTCGTTCCAATTCAAATCATAGGGATAGCCGCCCTGGTTGAGCTGGACGGTAACCACATTGTTGCCAGCGCCGATCAGATTCTCCTTGATCTGCTCGTTGGTGCCCTGGATGGTGGAGACGATGGTGATGATGGCGGCAATGCCGATGATGATGCCCAGCATGGTCAGCACGGAGCGCATCTTGTGCCCCCAAATGCCTTGGAAGGCAAGCCGGATATTTTCTGTCATACGCTTCCCCTCCTTAATACATGTACAGGCTGTTGAGGTCGCCCTCCACTGTGGGGGCACCCTCTTTTACGGTCTTGCCATAGGGGAACGCGATGTAATCATCCTCGGTCAAGCCGCTCTTGATCTCCGTATAGCTGCCCCACAGGGATTTGCCCACGGTGACGACGCGCTTTTCCAGCTTTCCGTTCTGGCCCCGGACAAAGACGTAGGATTGTCCATTTTCCGTGCGGACAAAGGGATTTTCCAGATAGATGCCGTTTTCTCCGGTACCGGTGGAATAGCTGACGCTCGCATACTGTCCGGCCTGGAGGTCGGCGCTGCCGTCCACAAAGGCGGTGAAGGGATAGTAGGAGGCGTTGGGATTGCCCATGCCGTTCCAGCCGTCGCTCTGGCTGGGGAAATCTCCGACGGACTGGATCGTGCCGCTATAGGTCATGCCGGTCTGCAAGTCGTTGACCGTGACCTCCTTACCGATGGTCAGATTGTCCTTTTCCAGTTCGTTGACAGTCCCGCTGATGTAGAAGCCGCCGCCTGCGGAGACCTTCAGCAGCGGGCGCTTATCCTGGCGGGCCTCCTCCTCGGTGATCACGGAGACCACCTCGCCGTCAAAGTCGGCGCAGACCTGGCCGTTGTTCACCTCGGAGAGCATGATCTTATACTCCGCGTCAGCCATCCGCATGGCAAGCTCCTGCTCCTTGATTTTCTTCTCCTGTTCAGAGCGCATTTTGGCGATCTCCGCCGCCGTATAGCCGCTGCCCAAGTCAATCTCGGGCGGTTCGGTCTCCTCTACCTCGATGGGGGTGAGGGTGTAGTCCTCCAAAACCGAGGCGTCAAACAACGTAAACGCGAAGCTGTCATCGTCATAGCAGTAGACATGCACGCCCTGCCAGATAAGCGGAATGCCCCGCTCCCGATCGTCCTCGGTGACTTTGATGATGGCGAAGAAGTTATCAACAGGCTCACCGGGCATTTCTTCCTCCGCCACCTTGGTAGCAAAGTGGAATTCGGTTTGCACGGCACGGCTGGTGCCTTCCAAATCCGTAAAGGTATAGGTGGCAGAAACCGTGTAGATCACCTGCTCTCCCACTTTTCCCGGTTTTCCGGAGAGAACCAGGAAATTATCGTCGGGAGCGGCCTGCAGGGCCGCGTCTCCGGGGGTAGCCGTGACCTCCCACTTCCATGTGCCGTTCTTGGGTGCATCCTCCATAGATGCGTAGAAGCACAATGACACATCTCTACCCGGCTCCAACGGAACAATATCATTTTCTGCCGCGCCAGCAAGCCGGATAGAGACTGAGCGGATATATTCTACTGTGATGCCGCCGCCCCAGGCGGTCTCCCAAGCAGCCTGAGCGCTGGTATCCTTTTGAGGATAGGCAGGAATCGTGTAGGTTGCCAAATCCTGTCCATCGCTCGCGCGGGTTGCGGATTGGAGCCAATAGGTCTTATTCTGGTAGGTGTATGCGTTGTTCAAACGAACGCCGTCAGTGCTCACATCCTTCCGAATGGTTTCCACGAGCTGGCCATTGCACTTGATGGAAATGTTCACCGTGTGAACTGGGGGATCGGCAGCAGGGTTTTCCGGAGGCATTACCGGAGCATTCGCCGGAGGCGTTGCCGGGGGATCCGCCGGAGGAGTCGCCGGGGGATCTTCTGGAGGAGTCGCCGGGGGATCCGCCGGAGGAGTCGCCGGGGGATCCGCTGGAGGAGTCGCCGGGGGATCCGCCGGAGGAGTCACCGGGGGATCTGCTGGAGGAGTCACCGGGGGATCCGCCGAGTTTTCTTCCGAAGGCACCACCGACGCACTGGAATTCTGCTTGTTGGCGTTCGCCGTCTGGTATTCCAGCGCCTTGTCGTAGATGGCCCGCAGTACACTGTCATTGATGCGGGTACCATCCTTCATCCAGCAGATCAGCGCCTTTGCCACATCGCTGCCGTCATACTCCTTATTCTTGGAAATAAGATAGTCCTCCTTTAGGGTTTCCCCCAAATCCGGGATGGTGGGTTCGGGAATGGGAGGATTCAAGGCATTGGGATCCATGGGGGTCATATTCTTGATTTTCTGGAGTTGTTCCTTGGCAGCCTGCAGCTCCAGCTTTTTCTTTTCCACATCCAGGCGCTTCCGCTCCAGTGCCAAATCGGACAAGGTGGTGTCGTAAGTCATCAGCACGTCGCCTTCCTTCACCTGGTCCCCTTCCGAAACCAAAACCTTTGTCACCGTCTGGGTGTCGGAGAGAACCACCGTCTGGATTTTGTCCGTAGTCACGGGGCCATAGCTTTCCTGGTTATCCCCCCAGAATTCCGTCATGCCGATATAATTGAAACAGTACACATTCACCGGCTCCGACTTGCTGACCACGCCGAACCAAATGCCGGCACCGATGGCCAGCACCAGCACCGCCGCCGTGCCGGACAGAAGCCACTTTTTCTTCCGTTTATCAAGCTTCATCGCCCACAACCTCCTCCTGGGTTTCCTCGGTGTGCAGCTCGCCGTCCAGAATGCGGTAGGTTTTCTTCGCGCAGGCGGCAATGCTCGGCTCATGGGTAATCATGATGATGGTCATACCCTCGGCGCTGAGCTGCCGGAAAATATCCATGATCTGATTGCCCGCCTTGGTATCCAGGGCGCCGGTAGGCTCATCCGCCAGCAGCAGATCCGGCTTCCCCACCATAGCCCGGGCGATGGCCACCCGCTGGCACTGGCCGCCGGAAAGCTGGTTGGGCAGGAAATGAATCCGCTCCCCCAGGCCCACCGCCCGCAGGGCTTCCTCCGCCCGTTCCCGGCGCTCCTTCAGCGGCACCCCGGCATAGAGCAGGGGCAGCGCCACATTGTCCACTGCCTCCATCTTGGGCAGCAGGTGGAAGGACTGAAACACAAATCCCAGGTGCCGGTTGCGGATATCCGCCAGCTCGTCATCGGTCAAATCCTGCAAATTCCGGCCGTCCAGCTCATAGGTGCCGGAGGTAGGCACGTCCAGGCAGCCGATGATGTTCATGAGGGTCGTCTTGCCGGAGCCGGAGGGGCCCATGATGGCCAGATAATCCCCCCGCTCCACGGTTAGGTTGATATTTTTCAGCACCCGCACTGGCTCCTTGCCCTGGATGTAATCCTTGCAGATGTCTGTCAGCTTTAAAATGGCCATTATGCCACCCCGCCTTCCAGCACCGGCTCCTGCGGCTCGGTTGGCACCGCAGGCGCCTCCCGGGTGGTGGGAGCGCCCTCCCGGCAGACCGTCAGATCCGGGAACGCAATGTAGTCCTCCAGGCTCAGGCCCTCCGTGATCTCCTGGGTATCCGCCATGGAATTGTACTCTCCCAGAACCACATCCCGCTTTTCCAGCTTGCCCCGGTTCTCCGCCCAGACGTAGGCGGAACCGTCCTCGTTGTAGCAGACAAAGGCCGCGCTGATGCTGGGCCCTGTGGTCTGCCCTTCCTCCGTCAGTATTTCCAGGTACAGGTGCTGACCCAGGATCAACCCCTCGGTGCTGTCCAGCTCCACATAGAAGGGGTATTTGCTGGATGAGGTCATCTCGTTGCTGGACATGCCGTAGTAGCGGTCGTAATCGCTGCCCTGGGAGGGGTTCTCATAGTCTACCAAGGTCACGGTGCCCGTCCAGGTCTGACTGTCGTCGGTGCGGGAGATCAGCCGCATCCGGCTGCCCTCGGCCACCGCGCCCCGCTGCAATTCGCCCAGAATGCCCTTGACCCGGTAAGAGCCAATCTGCTGGATGGTGATGTAGGGCAGAGGCTTGCCATTATTGTCCGTGGCGCCTTCCTCGCTGATGGCCTGCACCCGGCCATCCACCGGAGAGGTTACCGTGGCATTGGCCAGCAGTTCCTCGGACTTGGCCACCTCCGACTCCTTGGTCTTCAGCTTCAGCTCCGCCTCCTTCAGATCCACTTGCGCGGTCTGAATCTGCACGGTGTATTGCAGGCGGGTGGTGCCGCCTGTTTTGTCCCGCTCCCGTTCCAGGGATTTGATCTCGCTTTTGTAGTTTTCAATGGAGGCGTTCAGCTGCTCCACCTCCAGGCGCTGCTTGTCCAGGGTCAGCTGAAGCTCCTCGGTATCGTAGCTGAACAGCCCTTGACCCTGCTTGACATCATCGCCCTCCTTGACCAGCAGCTCAGCCACGGTTTTATCATCATCCTTTTTGATCTGCGTTACATGCTCGGACACCACCAGGCCGGAGAACCGGTCGCCCGGGGCGATTCCGCCCTGGCTTGCCAGCACCTCCACCGACTGCACATATACCTTGGTATTATCCCCGCAGCCTGCCAGCGCCGCGCACAAGGTCATGACACAGCCCATAGCCAACCATTTCTTCCAGTTCATTGCATAACCTCCCATTCGGTTCTTTGGCACCATTATAAAGGCTTTTGCCTTTAGAATCAACCACCCGCCCTTTAAGGATTCCTTAAGTTATTGCTAAGATTTCAGAAAATGGTCGTTTTCCGTCGAAGCACAAAAAGTCCGCCCCGGTTTTTCCAGAGCGGACAAATTCAGAATATAGCGGTTTATAACCCAATGTAAACCAGGCCGCAGGCCTTGGGGCCCACATGGCTGCCAATGGCCGCGCCCACGTTAATGATCTGCTCCGGCGGCACGTCATAGCCCAGTTGCCCCAGCCGCTGGGCCAGTATCTCGCCATTGCTCCGGTCGGCGGTGTACATGACATAGAGGTTGTATTCCAAGTCCGGCTCCTGCTCCTCCAGCCGCTTGCACAAAAAGTCCATGCCCTTGCGCATCCCCAGTGCCTTGGAGGGCACCTCCACCCGACCATCCCGGGAAACCCGGATGATGGGCTTGACCTGGACCATGGTGCCCAGCTTGTAGGCGGTTTGGCTGATCCGCCCGCCGTGGAATAGGTATTCCAGGGTGTCGACGCAGGCATACAGCACCACCCGATCCCGGATAGCCTCCACTCCCGCCACAATCTCGGCGGCGGTTTTTCCCGCATCCCGGAGCAGCACCGCCTGCTCCACCAGCAGCCGCTGGCCGCCGGTGGCGTTTTTGCTGTCCACCACGTAGCTTCCGGGACAGCCCACCATTTCCTTCGCCATCACGGCGCTCTGATAGGTGCCGCTGAGGGCCGAGGACAGGGTGATATACACTGCCTCGTCCCCCGCCTCCTTGGCTTGGTGGAACTGCTCCATCAGCGCCGCCGGGGAGGGCTGGGCGGTTTTGGGCGCGCCCTGGTTTTCTTCCAGCAGGCGGTAGAATTCCTCTTTGGACAGATTGACATTCTCCTGGTATTCCTTCTCGCCGAAGATCACCGTCAGCGGGATGCAGTGGATATCCAGTTCCTTCAGCTCCCAGGGCTCAAAATCCGCCGCGGAGTCTGTGATGATTCTAACCATTTTCTTCTCCTTCTGTACACTGGCGGATTTTTTCCCCAATCCGCGCCTTCACCAGCTCCGCCACCTGGGCGGGCTTCATCTGCTGGTATTCCTCATAGGGGATGGGCGGGAGGTAGTGGATCTGGACGGAAACCGGCTTGCTGCCCTTCTGATCCAGCACCTTAAAGCAGTCAACCAGGGCGATGGGAACGATGGGGCACTGGCTCTTGGTGGCGCAGCGGAAGCTGCCGCCGTGGAATTCGTTCATACCATTGCCCACCTTGCTCCGGGTTCCCTCCGGGAAAATCAAGTAACCCCGGCCGTTTTTGACCTCCTCGGTCACCGCCTGAATCACCCGCAGCGACTGGCGCACATCCTCCCGATCCATGGCATAGGAACGGGTGCACAGGGCAATCTGGTGGAGGAAGGGGATATTGTACAGCTCTTTTTTCAGCACCGCGCCGATGGGCCGGTCACAGGTGGCGGCGATTGCCAGCACGTCAAACATGCCCTGGTGGTTGGCGTAAAGCATAAAGCCTCCCTCCGCCGGGATATTCTCCTGGCCGGAGACCGTCAAGTTCACATTTCCGCCTTGAATCGCCCGTTTCAGAATAAACTGAATGTGGCGGTACATCTCCTCCTCGGGATACTGCTCCGGATGCTTGGCATAGCGGCAAAGCTTTATCCAGGCACCGGGCACAATCCCGAGGTTTTTCAAAACCATCGTGACGATACGGTTCATAACGCTGCCCTTCCTTGATCTATATTTGGTCATTTGCATACGATAACACATTTTGGTTGATGTTTCAACTACTTTTTCATAGGGCAACACCGCATAATGGGGCAAGGAGATTCGGCGGGAGATTTTGACCCAAGCGAAAGTGTGGAAAATGCGGGAATACTGGATGTATTTCCCATTTTTCATACTGCACGATTGGGACAAAAGATCCGCCGAAGCCCGCAGCTCCCATTGTGCGGTGTTGCCCTAGAAAATGAAAAAGTCGCCGGCGGAAGAAATCTCCCACCGGCGGTTAACCATTTCATCGAGAAATCTTATGATTCCTTGCAGGCGACAGCCTCAATTTCCACCAGGGCGCCCTTGGGCAGATCCTTGACGGCGAAGCAGGCCCGTGCAGGGCAGTTTTCCGTGAAGAATTCGGCGTAGACGGCGTTCATAGCGGCAAAATCGCCAATGTCCGCCAGCAGCACGGTGGTTTTCACCACATCGGCACAGGTATAGCCCGCCGCGGCCAAAATGTTCTTCACATTGGTCAGAGACTGCCGGGTTTGGGTTGCGATGTCCGTCCCAGCGAAGACACCGGTAGCTGGATCAATGGGAATCTGCCCGGAAACGAACAGCAGCTTTCCCGCCTGCACCGCCTGGGAATAGGGGCCGATGGCGGCAGGGGCGTTGGGGGTGTGAATGATTTTGTTCATAAATACACTTCCTTTTATGTGGTTTCGGGCAGATCGGTGTCTCCCTCTCTTAAATACCAGCCCACGCTGTTGGGAATGACATCATCGTCATACCGGAACACCTTGCGGAGCATGGCGTAATACGGCAAATAGGAGTTCTTCGCGTCACCGGCATACCGCCAGCCGTCGCCATAGGGCTGCTCGCCCTCGTACAAGGCCCAGCAGTCGGGGTGCAGCTCAGCAAATTTCGCCTGATCCTCCGCGGAAACCCGGTTCTTGGAATAATTCTTGGCGCACAGGTTGGTGATAGGCAGCTCATACAAAGGCGAAATGTCCGTAACCTTGGTGAAGCTGATGTTCACCATCTCCAGCTTCTCACACTGGGCCAGAGGAGAAATGTCCTCCAGCAGGCCGCAGAAGGCGGCTTCAAAGAACTTCAGATTCTTGCAGCTGGCGAAGGGCGTCAAATCCTTGACATAGGCGCTGGAGAGAATGATGGCCTCCAGCTTGGGCATTCCCGTCACGAAGGAGAAGTCCGAAAGGTAGGTCACGTCATTGTGCCCCACGTCCATAAACCGTACATCCTCGCAGTAGATCAGATTCTTGCTGTTTTTGTCTGTCAGCTTATAGGTGCAGCGGATGACCTCGCAGTCGGTCATGCAGCTGCCTCCGCCGTACTCCACCCGCCAGACCACCTTGGTCTGATCCCGGTAGTCCTCCCGGATCTGGGCCATTACCTCGTTGGAAATGCGGCAGTTTTCCAGCACGAACCGGGTACAGTGGGG
>CAYYGF010000043.1:0-13015 GCA_964471315.1 uncultured Oscillospiraceae bacterium
GGGTACTGATTTTCAATAGAAGGCTGCGCGCATTCACGCTTGAGCGTGAATGCGCGCACCTTTTCTTTTGAGAGAAGATTGCCTTCCTCCACATTTTTCCGGTCAGAAGCGCCTCCTGTTTGCCAAGGGGAAAGGAGAGGCTCCATTGCCTTATGGAAGATTTCACCAAATTACCGAAGCGCTCCTTGTGGAACATGCAGAACTTTCAAAAGTTGGAAAATTTCCATTGAACTTTGGAAAAAAGTGCGCTATACTCAATGCATGGAACGGTTGGAATCGTTTCCAAAATCAATGATCCGGGATACACCGGATACAGAACATTAGGAGGAAAAATCAATGAAAAAGCTGATCGCTATGCTGTTGGCTCTGGTCATGGTTTTGGGCCTGGCTGCCTGCGGCGGTAAGACCGAGGCTCCCGCTGAGACCAAGTCCGCTGCTCCCGCTGAGACCCAGGCCGCTGCTGCTCCCGCAGCTGCTGGCCGTGTCTACTACCTGAACTTCAAGCCCGAAGCCGATGCCGCTTGGCAGGAGCTGGCTGCTACCTACACCGCCCAGACCGGTGTTGAGGTCAAGGTTGTTACCGCTGCCGGCGGCAACTACTCCGACACGCTGAACGCGGAGATGGCCAAGTCCGACGCCCCCACCCTGTTCCAGTGCGGCAACGCCCAGGGCCTGGCTGACTGGAATGACTACTGCCTGGACTTCACCGGCACCAAGGTGCTGGACGAGATGACCACCAGCGACTTTAACCTGGTCGACGACACCGGCGCCGTGAAGTGCATCGGTTACTGCTACGAGGCCTTCGGCATCATCGTCAACAAGGCGCTGCTGGAGAAGGCTGGCCACTCTCTGGACGAGATCAAGGACTTTGCTTCTCTGAAGGCCGTCGCTGACGACATCCACGCCCGCGCCGCTGAGCTGGGCTTCGACGCCTTCTCCTCCGCTGGCTTGGACGGCTCCTCCTCCTGGCGGTTCTCCGGCCACTTGGCCAACATGCCCCTGTACTATGAGTTCCGTGACGACGGTGTGACCAAGCAGCCCGCTACCATCACCGGCGCTTACCTGGATAACTTCCGCAACATCTGGGATCTGTACATCACCGATTCCGCTACCCCCGCTGCTTCCCTGGCTACCTCCACCGGTGATATGTCCGAGGCTGAGTTCGGTGAAGGCAAGGCTGTCTTCTATCAGAACGGCACCTGGGAGTTCGCCAACCTGGTCACCGACGACACCAAGAACTTCCACATGAACCCCGATGATCTGGCTATGATCCCCATCTACTGCGGTGTTGACGGCGAAGAGAAGGCCGGTCTGGCCTGCGGCACCGAGAACTGCTGGGCTGTGAACGCCAAGGCTTCTCAGGAGGATATCGACGCCACTCTGGACTTCATCTACTGGGTTGTTACCTCTGACGAGGGCACCAAGATGATGGCGGAGCAGTTTGGCCCCATCCCCTTCAAGAACGCCAAGGAGTCCGAGAACGTGTTCTTCAACGACGCCAACGCTTACATGGCGAACGGCAACTACACTGTGACTTGGGCTTTCAACCATACTCCCAACGTTGACTCCTGGAGAGCTACCGTTGTCACCGCTCTGAACGACTACTCCGTCGCTCCCAGCGATGCCACTTGGGCGAAGGTCGTTGAGGCTTTCGTGGACGGCTGGGCTTACGAGTACAACATGGCTCAGGGCTAATTCCATAACCAAACCGAGGGGCGGGCGTATGCCCGCCCCTTCCTAAAAATCACGGCATTCTGAGCAGGGCGAAGCCGCCCCCCCTGTTTCGGGCGCGATTTCGCCTTGCTCAGAAACAGAACTCTTGTTGGAAAGGAAGATCAACTTGGCAAAAATGAAAAAAGAAGTGAACCTGGTGCAGCGGCCCATTCGCAAGTTCGCGCCTGTGTTCATTCTGCCCACGTTCCTGGCCTTTATCATCGGCTTTGTCTGGCCCTTTATCCAGGGTATCTATCTGTCCTTCTGCAACTTCAACACGCCCCAGGATGCCCAGTGGGTTGGCCTTGCCAACTACACCAAGGTGTTTAGCGACGCGGGCTTCCTGAACGCATTTAAGAACACCGCGGCTTTCGCCATTGTGTCCATTATTCTGATCAACGTGCTGGCATTCACCATCGCCTACGCGCTGACCCAGAAGATGCGCGGCTCCAACCTGTTCCGTACCGTGTTCTTCATGCCCAACTTGATCGGCGGCGTGGTGCTGGGCTACATCTGGAGCATGATCTTCGATGGCATTCTGAGCAAATACGGCACCTACCTCACCGCCAACGGAACCTACGGCTTCTGGGGTCTGGTGATTCTGGTGGCCTGGCAGCAAATCGGCTACATGATGATCATTTACATCGCTGGCTTGCAGGCTGTCCCCGAGGATATGCTGGAGGCCGCCAAGATCGACGGCGCCAACGGCAGCCAGACCCTGTTCAAGGTTATCATCCCCAACGTGATGCCCTCTATCACCACCTGTACCTTCCTAACGTTGACCAACTCCTTCAAGATGTTCGACCAGAACATGGCTTTGACCGGCGGCCTGCCCTCCATCATGAGCAACGGCGGCAAGATCAACGTCACCGAGCTGCTGGCGCTGAACATCTACTCCACCTACAACATCAATAAGAAGTGGCACGGCGTGGCCCAGGCCAAGGCTGTGGTCTTCTTCATCCTGGTTGCCGTGCTGGCCATTGCCCAGCAGGCCGCTACCCGCAGCAAGGAGGTTCAGCAGTAATGAAAAAGAATACACAGTATACGACGCTGAGCACGGTTCTGACCTGCGTATTCGCGGTGTTGTCCGTGATTTGGCTGATTCCCATTTTTGAGGTTCTGATCAACTCTCTGAAGGCCAACGCCTACGTCAATCTGAATCCCTTTGCCCTGCCCAACTCTGAGAGCTTTGTCGGTCTTGCCAATTACATCAAGGGCATGACCTTCGGCAACTACCCCTTCTTAAGGTCTGTTTCCTACAGCTTGTTCATCACCGTGGTTTCCGTGGTGCTGATCCTGCTGTTCTGCTCCATGTCCGCGTGGTACATTGCCCGTGTGAACAGCACTATCTCCCGGATTTTCTATTACCTGTGCCTGTTCAGCATGATCGTGCCCTTCCAGATGGTCATGTTCACCTTGACCTTCACCGCTGACAAGCTGAAGCTGAACACCCCCTACACCATTCCCATTGTCTACCTGGGCTTTGGCGCTGGCCTGGCGATCTTCATGTTCCTGGGCTTTGTGAAGGGCCTGCCGCTGGAAATTGAGGAAGCGGCGGCTATCGATGGCTGCGGCCCCCTGCGCACTTATTTTAACGTGGTGCTGCCCATGCTGAAGCCGACGCTGATCTCCGTTGGCATTCTGGAACTGATGTGGGTCTGGAACGACTACCTCCTGCCCTATCTGGTTCTGGATCGGACGAAGTACATGACCATTCCCATCCATGTCCAGTATCTGAAGGGCAGCTACGGCTCTGTGGATCTGGGCGCCACCATGGCGGTCATCATGCTGAGCATCATCCCCATCATTGTGGTCTACATGTTCTGCCAGAAGCACATCATCAAGGGCGTCGCCGCCGGCGCTGTCAAAGGCTAGGCCGCAGGGCGGCCAGCCAATGCGTGCCCGGCCTGGCAGGAATCGTTACACCATTGGGCGTGGCTCGGTATCGCTGCCTGGGTATGCCACGGGAAAGCGAAAGGGCAGCCGCAGGGCGGCCAGCCAATGCGTGCCCGGCCTGGCAGGAATCGTTACACCATTGGGCGTGGCTCGGTATCACTGCCTGGGATGCTAAGGAGCAACGAAAGTTGCGATTGGCTGTGATTCACCGGTCTATAGGGCGGGGGCTTGCCCCCGCCGGACGGACTGCCGGAGGTTCCGGCCGCGCCGCGGAAATTGACTCTTGACATAAGACGATAAACTGTTGTAACATATTGGAAATTTGCCCTGTGATTTCGGGTTCCATTGCACTGTAGAAGAACAGCACCTTATAGAATGTGTCTTTTGCGGCCAGGGCAAATGATTTGCCCTGGCCTGCTTATTTTTGTTCTGCGCTTTTCCCATGGAAACCCCTAAACAGCACCCGATTGATACAAGAAAGAGGAGAGGTGTGCCAATGACCATCAAAGACCTTGCCGCGAAAACAGGCTATGCCGTTGGCACCGTGTCCCGGGCGCTGAATGACCATCCCAACGTCAGCGAGAAGGCGCGTCGTGTCATATTGGAGGCCGCCAGGGAAAGCGGCTTTCAACTGAATGTCAACGCCAAGCAACTCAAGCAGGCCCATTCCAACTCCATCCTGGTTGTGGTCAAGGGTATCCGTAACGAGCTGTTTGGCGAGATGGTGGAGGACATCCAATCGTTGATTGCCGGAACCCGCTACCAACTGGTGGTGGATTACATGGACGAGGATCTAAATGAGGTGGCCCGGGCGGCGCAGCTTTGCCGGGAGAAGAAGCCTCTGGGGATTTTGTTCCTGGGCGGCACCAACGCCAATTTTCTTCAGGACTTTTCCGCCATCGATGTGCCCTGCGTGGTGGTGACCAATGACGCCTCTTCCCTCCCCTTTCCCAATCTGTCCAGCGTCTCCACCGACGATGTGGAGGCTGCCCGCTGCGCTGTGGAAACGCTGATTTCCCTGGGGCATCGGCGCATTGCCATCATCGGCGGTGACTGCGTGGTTTCCGATACCAGCCGCCTGCGCTATGAGGGCTGCTTGCAGGCCTTTTCCCGGCACAAACTGGACTTTGATCCGGAGCAGGATTTCCGGGATGTGCACTACTCTTACCAGGACGGCTACCAGGCGATGGGGGAGCTGCTGGCGGCAGGAAGCCAGTTTACCGCAGTGTTTGCCATGGCGGATGTCATGGCCATCGGCGCCATCCGTGCCCTGCGGGAGGCGGGTAAGCAGGTTCCGGAGGATGTATCCGTTATGGGACTGGACGGTCTGCCCCTGGGAAAATATCTGGTACCGCAGCTGGCTACCATCAGCCAGTCCGTGAAAATGCTGGCATCCCGAAGCGTGGCGATTTTGTTGGACGCTGTGGAAAACGGCGCGCCCAGCCGCCATGAAACCGTCCCCTTCGGCATTGAAAAGCTGGAGAGCATTCGGGATATCCGAACACAAGGAGAAACATGACCATGCGCGAAAGCGGAATTTTAATGCATATCACCTCCCTGCCCGGGCCTTATGGCATCGGCTCCATGGGAGCGCAAGCGTATCATTTTGTGGATTTTCTGGAAAGCGCCGGACAGTCCTATTGGCAGATTCTGCCCCTAACCCCCACGGGCTACGGCGATTCCCCCTACCAGTCCTTCTCCGCCTGCGCGGGGAATCCCTACCTCATCGATCTGGACGAACTGGTGAAGCAGGGGCTGCTGAAAAAAGCGGAGATTGAGGCCGTCCGCTGGGGAGGCGACCCAGGCCGGGTGGACTATGGCGCCCAGTACCGGGAGCGGGGAAAGCTTTTGAAAACAGCCTGGAGCCGCTTCCAGCCGAATCAAGATTTTTCTGATTTTGTGGCGGAAAATGCTGGCTGGCTGGAAGATTACGCTCTGTTCATGGCACTCAAGGAGGAAAACGGCGGCACGGCCTGGCTGGAATGGCCAGAGCCACTGAAGTTGCACAAGCAGGCGGCACTGGACAAGAAGCGTCGGGAGCTGGCGCAGCAGATCCAGGTGCAGTGCTTCCAGCAGTACCTTTTTGACCGCCAATGGAAGGCCCTGCGGGGCTATGCCAACGGCAAGGGTATCCGGATCATCGGTGATGTGCCGATCTATGTGCCCCTGGACTCGGCGGATGTCTGGGCAAACCCGGGGCTGTTCCAGCTGGACGAAAATCGCCGCCCCAAAACGGTGGCAGGCTGCCCCCCGGATTCCTTCACCGCCGATGGTCAGCTCTGGGGAAATCCCATCTACGACTGGAAGGCCATGGCAGACACCGGCTACAGCTGGTGGATCCGCCGGCTGGAAGCCGCCGCCCGGATGTATGACGTGGTGCGCATCGACCATTTCCGGGGCTTTGAAAGCTATTGGGCGGTGCCGGCCCAGGACAAGACCGCCCGGAACGGCAAATGGATCAAAGGCCCGGGCCTGGATTTCATCCGCGCCATCCAAAAGGCTTTGCCCAAGCTGGATTTCATTGCCGAGGATCTGGGGTTTGTCACGCCGGAGGTGCGGCAGCTGCAACTGGACTCCGGCTATCCCGGCATGAAGGTATTGGAGTTTGCGTTTGACTCCCGGGAGGATAGCGACTACCTGCCCCACCTGTACCCGGTGGAGTCCGTGTGCTACACCGGCACCCACGATAATGTGACTTTGCAGCAGTGGTTTGACGAGGCTGCGCCGGAGGATGTGGCCTATGCCAAGGCCTATCTGGGCTTAAACCAGGAGGAGGGCTACATCTGGGGGATGATCCGGGGCGCGATGTCCTCGGTGTCCCGGCTGTGCGTGGTGCAGATGCAGGACTACCTGGAGTTGGGTAAGCCTGCCCGTATGAACTTCCCCGGCACCCTGTCCAGCGCCAATTGGACCTGGCGGGCAGAGGAAGGCTTTGACAGCGAAGCCCTGGCCAAACGGATTTTCACGTTGACCAAGCTTTACGGCCGGACGAAATAAACGTCGCGATACAGCTGAATGCCCCCGCTGCGGAAGCAGCGGGGGCATTTTGGGGTTTTGAACGATTACCAGGACAGCATGTTCCGGAACAGATCCATATAACGGGCTGCGGGAACATCCCAGCTGAAGTCGGTCTCCATGCCACGCTTTTGCAGGGCCTGGAAGGCGGGACGGTTGTTGTTGTACAGATTCAAGCAGCGCTTCAGAGAAGCGTAGAAGTCGTCGGCGTTGTAGCTCTGGAAGGTGAAGCCCAGACCGCCTTCTCCGTTCTCGTCAGCAGGAGGCACGGTGTCCTTCAGACCGCCGGTGGCATGCACCACAGGTACGGTGCCGTAGCGCATGGCGTTCATCTGGCTCAAGCCGCAGGGCTCGGACTTGGAGGGCATCAGGTAGATGTCGCCGCCGGCGTAGATCCGGGCAGCCAGCCCCAGGTTGAAGGTGATCTTCGCGGCCACCTGCTCGGGGAACTGGTTGGCCAGATCCTTGAAGAAGCTCTCGTACTGCGCCTCGCCGGTGCCCAGAATCAGCAGCTGGGCGTCCTCCTCCCACATCAGCCGCCGGGCAATGTAGCACAGCAGATCCAGACCCTTGTGCCCGGCCAGGCGGGTGACCATGACCATCAGCGGCACATCGGGCTTCTGGGGCAGGCCCACTTCCTTCTGCAGGGCGGCCTTGACGGCAGCCTTGCCCTGGACGAAGGTCTCGGAATTGTAGTGGGCGGGCAGAGCCTTGTCCGTCTCGGGATTGAAGGTGTTCACATCGATGCCGTTGGTGATGCCGGTGAGCTTCCAGGCGTTGTTGGCCAGAATGCCGTCCAGACCGTGGGCGTAGTAGGGATACATCAGCTCCCGGGCATAGGTCTCGGAAACGGTGGTCACCAGGTCGGCGGTTTCAATGGCGCCCTTCATCACGTTGACGGAGTTGTTCATATCCAGGGTGCCCCGGTACTCCCAGGGCAGGCCCAGCATGTCGTCAAAGAAGTTGGCATTGGCCCAGCCCTGGTACTCGATGTTGTGAATGGTATACATACACCGGGTCTTGGGGAACTGACCGTGGTAGAGGGCCTTCAAGTAGGTGGGGATCAAGGCGGTCTGCCAGTCGTTGCACTGAATGATGTCGGGGATGGCCTGCAAAGCAACCATGGCGTCCAGACAGCCCCGGGAGAAGAAGGCGAAACGCTCGCCGTCATCCATATCGCCATAGATAGAACCGGTGCGGCCGCCGAAATAGTATTCGTTGTCCAGGAAGTAAACCTGCACACCGTCTGTGCGGTTCAGCAGCTTCATGATGGCGCAATACTGTTTCCGCCAGCCCAGGGAGACCCGGAATTCCGCGACCTTCTCCACCTCATAAGCGGCATTGGTCTTGATCTTGCTGTAGTAGGGCAGGAACAGGGAAACCTCGTTTCCCGCAATCCGGGCCAGCGCGGCGGGAAGGGCCTCCATTACATCGCCCAGACCGCCGGATTTGGCATAGGGAGCACCTTCTGAGGCGCAGATAGCAATTTTCATACCGTTTCCCCCCGCTTGACAATGATGGGACTCTTCTTGGTGCCGATGAGCTTGGCGCCGGGAGTGACGGTGACATTCTTATCCAGAATGGCGTATTTCAGCTCCGCGCCCTCGCCGATGACAGCATCATTCATAATGACGCAGTTCTCCACCTCGGCATCCTTACCCAGGGAGACATTGCGGAACAGGACGGAATCCTCCACCTCGCCCTCCAGCACGCAGCCATCGGCAATGAGGCAATTCTCGATCTTGCAGGTCTCACCGTAGTAGGTGGGGACACGGAAGCGAACCTTGGTGTAGATGGGGTGGTTGCCGTGGAAGATGTCGTGGCGCACGTCCTTGTCGATCAGCGCCAGGGAGTTATAGAAGTATTCCTCCACGGACTCGTTGAACAGGGCGATGCCCTGGAAGGGGTAGACGTTGATGGAGACCTTGCCCCGCTGCCAGCCGCCCATGACCAGATCCCGGTCCATGTGGAACTTGTCCCGGGCGATCATTTCCTTGACCTGCTGGATCAGCCACTTCTTATTCAGAACGAAGATGTCCATGGAAGCCACGTAATCGGCAGGAGCGGCGTAGTCAACCACCATGTCGGCCACGTCCCCATTTTCGTCCAGCTTCAGAGCCAGGTCGATCTGCTTGCAGCCATTGGCGATGCCCGCCTTGGTGACCACGGTGATATCCCGGCCACTGGCCACGTGCTTGTTCAGAACGTCCATTAGGTTCACGTTGGACAAAACGGCGGAGTCGATCATGACCACCAGCTCGTCATCCGCGCCGTACTCCAGGAAGTCCATGGCGGTGTTTAGGGATTCCAGCTTACCACGGTAGGTGTGGGTGGCGGACTGGGCATAGGGGGTCAGGAATTCCAAGCCGCCCTCTTCCAGCTCCAGGCCCCATTCCTCACCATCGCCGATGTGGTTCATCAGAGACTGGTAGTTGTGGCGGGAAATGATGCCTACGTGGCGCACGCCAGCGCAGCTCAGGTTGGACAGCGCGAAGTCCACCTGGCGGTAGCGGCCACCGAAGGGCAGAGACGCCATGGTGCGCTTGTCAGTCAGCTCGCCCAGGCTGGCGTCATTGGTAAAAATAATACCCATTACGTTCATTGCGGAATCCTCCTCTTACAGCATGTCACCGGGCTTGAGCACGGTGTTGGCTTCTACGACAGCGCCCTTGGAAGTAACGCTGATGCTCTTCTTTTCCTTGGGGCCGAAGGCGCCGCCCACGACGGCGTTCTTGCAGACCTTGGAGTTCTCACCCAGGATGGCGTTGCGGACGATGGCGCCGGCCTCAATGACGACACCGGGCATGACCACGGAATCCTCCACCAGGGCGCCCTCGCAGACGGTGCAGCCGGTGGAAATGATGGAGTGCTTCACAGTGCCGTAGATCTCGGAGCCCTCAGCCACGAAGGCGTTGAGAATCTTGGCGTCCTCGTCAATGTAAGAAGAGGGCAGAGCGGAATTCCGGGCGTAAATCTTGAACCGCTCGTCGCTCCGCAGGTCGAAGGCAGGCTCCTTGCCAAGCAGCTCCATGTTGGCCTCCCACAGGGAGTCGATGGTGCCCACGTCCTTCCAGTAGCCGTCGAAGGGGTAAGCCATCATCTTGTGGCCGGCATTCAGCAGGTTGGGGATGATGTTCTTGCCGAAGTCATTGGAGGACTTGGGATCCTCTTCGTCCGCCAGCAGGGCGTCCCGCAGCACCTTCCAGTTGAAGCAGTAGATGCCCATGGAAGCGTTGGTGGACTTGGGAACAGGGGGCTTCTCCTCGAACTCATAGATGGAGTTGTCGGGGTTGGTGTTCAGAATGCCGAACCGGGAGGCCTCCGCCAGGGGGACGTTCCGAACGGCGATGGTGCAGGAGGCGTTGTGCTTTTCGTGGTAGGCCACCATGGCGGCGTAGTCCATTTTATAGATGTGGTCGCCGGAGAGGATCACCACATAGTCGGGATCGAAACGATCCACGAAGTCGATGTTCTGGTAGATGGCGTTGGCGGTGCCCTTGTACCAGCCGGACTTCTTGTCGTGGCGCTCATAAGGAGGCAGAACTTGAGCGCAGCTGTGGGTCTTGTTCAAGCCCCAGGGCTGGCCGTTTCCGATGTACTCATTCAGCTCCAGGGGCTGATACTGGGTCAGAATACCCACGGTGTCGATACCGGAATTGACGCAGTTGGACAGGGGGAAGTCGATGATGCGGTACTTGCCGCCAAAGGGAACGGCAGGCTTGGCGGTCTTCTCCGTCAGAACCTTCAGACGGCTGCCCTGGCCACCGGCCAGCAGCATGGCGATTACACGTTTTTTCTGAAAATACATGGTCACAGCTCCTTATGTAAAATGATGGATGCTACGCAGAATGAAAATGAGCGCAATAGGGCGCATTTCCCCACACTCATAACATAACATATTTTTGACCATTAGAAAAGGGAAAAATTATCTAAATTATTCAAAAAGAATTTGTCATTTTGCATAATTAACGGCCAGGGAATGGGAAAGCTGCTGGGAGTTTCGACAATTTTCAGCGGCTTTTCCAGCCACAAAAGATCCAGCCAGCGGCCCATTTTGTAACCGCAGCGGGGGAATTCCGCCAGGAAATGATAGCCCATTTTTTCGTGGAACCGCAGGGACTGCTTGTTTTCCCCGCAGATCAGCGCGTAGAAATTCTGATAGCCCTGACGGTAGACAATGGCCTCCAGAGCGCCGTAAAGCGCCTGGGCGATGCCGGTTCCCTGGGCCTGAGGGCGCAGGTAGATGCTTGGCTCGGCGCACCAGGCGTAGGCGGTTCGGGTGAAGGGCGGGCTGGCGTAGGCGTAGCCCAGGATCTCCCCTTCCTCCTCCCAGACCAGCCAGGGGAATTTGGCGGTGATGGTCAAAAACCGCTGGGTAAATTCCCGGCGGCAGGGCACATCGTACTCAAAGCTGACGGTGGTGTTGAGAATGTAGGGTGCATAGATATCCAAAATCGCGGGGATGTCTTTTTCGGTGGCAGGGCGGATCATGGGGGGATTCCTCCTAACAAAATACAAATAGAACGCAAGGCGGCCACTGGCCGCCGTTGCGATTATTTTACTCTTGATTCTTTCCACAGTCAAGGTTGACATTTTTCCCAAATCCGGGTAAAATAAAAACGACTATGTAATGAAGGAGGTTCACCATGGAAACTGGCGGCAGCGGCAATATACCCGGTCGAAGTAGAACGCGCTCCATGGTGAGCCGTTTTGCGTAACACCGCGTATGATTGCCTCTTGATTTTGTAAAAAATAAGGAGGAGAATCATGGCAGAACGTTTTGAAATTGTGGAAAAAGCTCTTCTGGCCATGCTGGAAGAGAAGAAGTATGCCACTCTGCGGGATATTCTGGTGACTATGAATCCCAGCGACGTGGCGGGGCTGTTCCGGGGCCTGGAAGAAAAGCAGATCCCGCTGATGTTCCGGCTGCTGCCCAAGGAGCAGGCGGCGGAGACCTTCGTGGAAATGGAGCCGGACGACCAGGAGCTGCTGATCCGGGGCTTCTCGGACAACGAGCTGAAGGAAGTGCTGGACGAGCTGTACGTGGACGACGCGGCGGACATCGTGGAAGAAATGCCCGCCAACGTAGTCAAGCGAATTCTGAAGCACGCCGACCCGGAGATGCGCAGCTCCATCAACCAGATCCTGCGCTATCCGGAAAATTCCGCCGGGTCTATCATGACCACGGAATATGTCTCCCTGCGGCCCCATATGACGGTGGAGGAGGCCATTCTGCGCATCCGCCGTCAGGGCGTGGACAAGGAAACCATCTACACCTGCTATGTCACGGAGAAGGATCGAACCCTAATCGGCCTGGTCACGGTAAAGGATCTGCTGCTGGCGGATGACGATGAGACGAAGATCGAGGATATTATGGTAACCAATCTGATCTCCGTCACCACCCAGACCGACCAGGAAGAGGTCGCCCGGATGTTCAATAAGTATAACTTCCTGGCCCTGCCCGTGGTGGATGGGGAAAACCGGATGGTGGGTATCGTCACCTTTGACGACGCCATGGAAGTTATGGAAGACGAGGCCACCGAGGATATGGAGATCATGGCAGCCATGACTCCCTCGGAAAAGACCTATCTGAAAAGCACCCCCATCGACCTGTTCAAGCACCGCATTCCCTGGCTGATGCTGCTGATGGTGTCGGCCACCTTCACGGGCATGATCATCACCGCCTTTGAGGATGCTCTGAGCCTGCTGCCCGCGCTGACGGCCTTCATCCCCATGCTGATGGATACCGGCGGTAACTGTGGCTCCCAGTCCTCTGTCACGGTCATCCGTTCTTTGAGCCTGGACGAGCTGAAATTTTCCGACCTGTTCAAGGTCATGTGGAAGGAGATCCGCACCGCCGTCCTCTGCGGCGCGACCCTGGCAGTGGTGTGCTTTGTGAAGATATTGCTCGTTGACCGGATGCTGATGCACAATGAGAGCATCAGCGTACTGGTAAGTGGCGTGGTGTGCCTAACCCTGGCGGTCACGGTGGTGATTGCCAAATTTGTAGGCTGTTCCCTGCCGCTACTTGCCAAGCGCCTGGGCTTCGACCCGGCGGTGATGGCCAGCCCCTTCATCACCACCATCGTAGACGCCCTGAGCCTGCTGGTGTACTTCCTGTTTGCCAAGACATTGTTGCATTTGTAATGAATACGCGCAAAAGGCTTCTCCGATTTGGAGAAGCCTTTTCCTATGTTTGGCAAAAATGTTCATCAGGTTAACCCATCAGAGCCACAAATTGTAATTTGACGGCGTGTCGCCGCTGACAATGCGTGCCCAGGCTGGGCAATCATCGTCACACCATTGGGTACAGCTCGGTATCGCTACCTGGTTCGCAAAATTGTAGTTTGTAGAACCAGCCAAAGCCTCCCCTTTTAGGGGAGGTGGGCCG
>CAYYGF010000044.1:0-2708 GCA_964471315.1 uncultured Oscillospiraceae bacterium
ACCAGGTAGAGACAGGCCATTTTCCCCATAAAGCCCAGCAGCGGCCCAAAATCCGGATTGGTCTGAGACAGCATGGGGCTGATGTAGCTGTCCACCAGGGTTCCCAGGGAGGAGGAGCTGGCGGCCTGGGCCACGGCACTCAGAATAATACAGGCCACGACCACCACCAGGGTCTTCTTATACCCGCTTAGGTAGGACAGCAGCCGGGAAATCGTCTGCTTGGGGTTTTTCGCTTTGCGGCCATCGCCGCGCATTTTCACAGGAGGCATTATTCCAGCCCTCCTTTCTGCTGAGAATAGTAGACTTCTTGGTAAATGGCAGAGGTCTTCAGCAGCTCGTCATGGGTACCCACGGCGCTGATGCTGCCGCCATCGAGCACCACGATCAAATCCGCGTCCTGCACCGAGGCAATCCGCTGAGCAATGATCAGCTTGGTGGTGCCGGGGATTTCCTCCCGGAAGGCCTTGCGGATCCGGGCGTCAGTGGCGGTATCCACCGCGGAAGTGGAGTCGTCCAGAATGAGAATTTTCGGCTTTTTCAGCAGGGCCCGGGCAATGCACAGCCGCTGCTTCTGGCCGCCGGAGACGTTGGTGCCGCCCTGCTCGATGTGGGTATCGTATTTGTCCGGGAAGGACTGGATAAACTCGTCGGCGCAGGCCAGCTGGCAGGCGTGAACCAGTTCCTCATCGGTGGCGTCGGGATTGCCCCAGCGCAGATTTTCCTTGATGGAACCGGAGAACAGCACATTCTTTTGCAGCACCATGGCAACACTGCTGCGCAGCGTCTCCAGGTCATATCTGCGCACATCGATGCCGCCCACCTTCAAGCAGCCCTCGGTGACATCATACAGCCGCGGGATCAACTGCACCAGGGTGGATTTGGAAGAACCGGTGCTGCCCAGGATGCCTACGGTCATGCCGGAGTCGATGTGCAGGTTTACATTTTCCAGGGCGTTCCGGTCTGCGGTGGCGGAGTAGCGGAAGGAGACATTCTCAAAGTCGATGGAGCCGTCGGGAACCTCCATAACCGGCTGCTCCGGGCTGTCCAGAGCCGGCTCCTCCGCCAGAATCTCTGTGGTACGGCGCAGCGGCGCCCGGGTCATGGTCATCATCACGAACACCATGGAAAGCATCATCAGCGAGCTGAGAATCTGGATGGTGTAGGTGAACATGGAGGTAAGCTGGCCGGTGGTCAAACCCATGGCGGCGTTGTTGCCGGACTGAATCACCATGGTGGCGCCCAGGTAGGAAATCACCAGAATACAGGTATACACCGCCAGCTGCATCAGCGGATTGTTAATCGCCAGCATCCGTTCGGCCTTGCAGAAGTCCTTGTAAATCTCCTCGGAAACGGAAGAGAATTTCTGTACCTCCCGATCCTCCCGAACAAAAGACTTCACCACCCGAATCCCGTGAATATCCTCCTGTACCACATTGTTCAGTTTGTCATAGGTCTTGAACACCCGATCGAAGATGGGGAACACAATCTTAATCAGCAGAAACAGTCCCGCACCCAGCAGGGGCAGCACCACGCAATACACCAGGCACAGCTTGGGACTGATGGAATAGGCGTTGCTCGCCGCGAGAATCAGCATCATGGGGCAGCGGATAGCCATGCGGATCAGCATCTGGAAAGCCATCTGAATGTTGGCCACGTCCGAGGTCAGACGGGTAACGATGGACGAGGTGGAAAATTTATCAATATTGGAAAAATCGAAGGTCTGCACCTTATAGAACATATCATGCCGCAGATTTCGGGCGAAGCCGGTGGCAGCATAAGCGGCAAAAAACGCCGACGCCACGCCGAAGACCAGCGAGCACAGGGCGTACAGCACCAAAACCATGCCGTACTTGACCACTGCCCCCATATCGCCGCATTCCACGCCAAAATCCACGATCTTGGCCAGAACCATGGGGATCTGAACCTCCATGTAGACCTCGCCAATCATGCACAATGGGCTGAGAATGGTTGCCCATTTGAATTCCCGGATACACCGGGCTAGTCGTTTTATCATTCCTTGGAATCCTCCTTCATTTTCAAGCATCGTGGGTTACCGCCCAGATTATGGATGGCCCGCTGCAAAAGCTCCGCAAACTGCTGCCGTTCCTCTGGGGTAAAGTCCTGCACCATCCGCTCCTCAATTCCCCGGATGGTGTCGTGCATCCGCTGATGCACCTGGACGCCCTTGGGCAGAATATAGATTCGCTTGCAGCGCCGGTCCTCGGGATCGGTGCGCAGCTGCAAAAAGCCTTTCTGCTCCAGCCGGTACAGCAGCCCCGATACCGTTGGATGGCTCAGATGAAAAGCCTCCTCAAGATCTCGCGGACAGAGCGGCGTCTGTTGGCGGGACAAAAAGCCCATAATCCGCCCTTGAGAAGCAGTCAGCTCCATTTCCTCCAGGTCGCTGTTGATTGCCTGGTCAATGCAGCCGTGCAGAATCCGGGCAAAATGACCATAGGGTATTTCCAAAATGTCACCTCCCCAAAAATGTAGCAAGCTACAAATAAGTGTAGCATACTACGCATCAAGATGCAAGGGGGTTGGAAAAAAATTTACAATTTAGGAAAATTGCCGCCGGTATGCTTTCCAGGTGGCCGCATATACTAGCAATGAGGTGACGCACTTTGAAAGAGGATGAAAAAAAGACCGTTTCCTGGGAGGCGGCGGATCCCAAGCCCCCGGTCATTCAGTCCGGGCATATGGAAAAC
>CAYYGF010000044.1:2718-12860 GCA_964471315.1 uncultured Oscillospiraceae bacterium
GAGGGGCTGGCGCTGCCATTTTCAATCAGAGACAGCATATTCCGGGTGATTCGATCTCCGCACAGCTGCCGCTGACTCATTCCTGCCGCCAGCCGTGCCTGGCGCAGCTTTTCCCCCAACTCCATGGATTCCCCTCCTGCCGGTATATTCCCGCTTATTATAATGCGTATGGAACAACGCAAAACCCTTGCACCTACCGAATTGCATGGTGCGCCATGCAATTGGGATACGCATTGATTTCGGTCTGCATTCCATAAAAACGGTTTTCAAGAGCCGTTTTTATGGAATTACGCACCGAACGGTGCGTGAATAAGCCGTAACGCGGCTTATTCAGCAGACATTATTTTAGCACAAACACGCTGGAATTTCCACTGTTACAAAAATTTCATTTGCTATTTTGCGCCGATTGGTTTATAACTGTAATAAGCAAATTGAGAACGGAGCTAGATTATGGATATCCAGGATACACGTCAACTAAAGACTTTTTCCACCCAGCGGCTGGAACGCAATCAAGCCGCGGAAAAAATTGTCTTACTCTTTGCTGCTCTGGCACTTGGCAGCAGCGCTTTGGTCAGCTTGATCAACTACCTAATCTCCCTGCAAATCTCCAAGTCCGGCGGACTGGGAAATCTGGGCATACGGTCGGTGCTTTCTACGGTGCAGACCATGCTGCCGCTGGTGCAGTCCCTGCTGGTCAAGATTTTGGAGCTGGGGTATCTGGCCGCCATGCTTCGGGTTGCCCGGGGACAGTTTGTTTCGGAACGGACGCTGAAGCTGGGGTTTGACCGGTTCTGGCCGCTGCTGCGGCTGCTCCTCATAGAAGGATTGATCTACCTGGCGCTGGAATTTGGGTGCATTTACCTGGCTGTTATGATCTATCTGATGACACCTCTGTCCCGCCCTGTGATCCAGCTGCTCATGCCCCTAATGCAGGACACATCTATGCTCAGCTCCGGGCTTGTGCTGGATGACGCGCTCTATGACCAGCTGATTGCCGCCATGACCCCGGTGTTTCTGATCTGCGGCCTGCTGTTCTGTGTGGCGGCGGTTCCCGTGATTTACCAATACCGGATGGCGGAGTATGTGCTTATTGACCGGCCCGGTCTGGGGGCCATGGCCGCTTTGCGGGAAAGCCGGAAGATGATGCGCCGCAACCGGTTGAAGCTGCTGCGGGTGGATATCAGCCTGTGGTGGTTCTATGCTGCGGTGCTGCTGGCCAATGTGATTGGCTATGGAGATACGATTCTGCCCATGCTGGGCGTGTCCCTGCCCATGTCGGAGAATGCCGCTTACTATCTGTTCTACGCGCTGAGCCTGGCGATCCTGTTCGCGGTATACTACTTCTTGAGAAACCGGGCGGAGGTTACCTACGCGCTGGTTTATGACGACTTAAGGCCAAAGGAAAAGCAGGACGGCGTGGTGCTGGGGAATATCTTCCAAATGTAATAAAACGGGGCGGGCTCACTAAGGAACTATTTCGTCGAACTGCACAAAAGAAAAGAATAACTGTCATTGCGAACCAGTGACCGATGTCACGGGTGTGGCAATCCCCCAACTTTTTGGATGCGTATCGGATGGCATTTCCATTCAACCGGGGGATTCCCACGCCACTGAAGCACACTGGCTCGGAATGACAGTTTCTTTATTTGTGCAATTTTACTTTCGTGAGACAGCCCCATTTGGTTTGCGCGTATTTCGGTTTGCCGAAACCAGGCGCCGGGAGGCTCTTATTCGGCGATTGTGACGCCGGCAGCGCGCAAATCCTTACGAAGCAGCGCCACGTCGCCATGGAATACCGCGCCGGGAATGCCGCACATCAGCGCGCCCTCAATATTGGCGGGGGAATCGTCGATGAAGAAGCACTCCTGGGCTGTCAGCGAGAATTTTTCCAGCAGAAGCCGGTAGATTTCCGGCTGGGGCTTTACCAGCTTCACATCGGCGGAAATCAAGGTGCCATCAAACAGAGCGCTGCCCGGAACCCGGGGCCAGTATTCGTGTTGGCGGACGCTGGCGTTGGAGAGAAGATACACGCCGTAGCCAGCCTGCTTCAGCTGCGCCACCAGCGCCTCCATTCCGGGCACGGGAAGAATGGGCCGATCCCACTGGTCGACCAGCAGATGCACCGTTTCGTGGAGCCGCTGGGGCAGACGGCGGCACATACTTGCGGCGGCCTCTGCCTCCGTCATGGAGCCGCGATCCATCCGCGCCCACTCCAGGGACAGATAGACGTTGTTCATCAGCAGCGTTCGATCTTCCCCCTGGGCGCCGACGGCATCCAGAAAATACTCCCGGTCAAAGCGGAGCAGCACGTTTCCCATGTCGAAAACGATATTTCGTATCATCAGACGATCTTCACCTTCCCCTTTGTCAGACGGAACACGATCACCAGGGAGACAATGGTCGTCAGCGTCAAAATGGTAGCCAGGGCGGCGGCGGTGCCGTCGCTCATGCGCACGACCTCTTGGTAGATGGCCACGGCGATGGTGGAGGTTTTGCCGGAGTAGAGCATGATGGAGCTGGACAACTCGTTAATACAGGTGATCCAGCTTAAGACTGCGCCGGACATAATGCCAGGCAGCATCATCCGCACCGTTACCTTGAAGAAGGTTTTCATAGGCGAAACACCCAGATTGATGGAAGCCTCCTCAATGAACGGATCCATCTGGTACAAAAACGCGCTGCCGGAGCGCACCGTATAGGGCAACTTCCGAATGATGTAGGAGATAATCATAATGGCGGAGGTGCCCACCAGAACCAGAGGCTTGCGGTTGAACGCCACGATTAGGCCGATACCCAAAACGGAACCGGGAATAACATAGGGGAACATGATGAGGGTATCGATGAGGCTGGCAACCTTGCCCTTTTTCCGAACCAGAATGTAGGACACCAGAATGCCAATGACGATGATGAACACAATGGCGACGATGGAGAACACGTAGGTGTTTCGGATATTCCGGCCCAGGCGGGAGAGAATCGCCCGGTAGTTATTTAGGTTGATGCCCTTGACCATACCGGAGAAGCTGCGTTCCACGAAGGACTGACAGACCACCACGATCTGGGGCAGGAAGGCCAGACCCACCACAATGTAGATGGGCAGAGATACCAGGAACCGCTGCCAGCCATGCAGCTGCGTCTCCTGGGGCGGCCGCAGGGAGCTCATCATGTAATTCCGCTTTTCCACCACCAGTTTCTGGAAGCCCAGCATGGCCAGGGAGCAGAACACAATGATCACGGACAGCGCCGAGGCCATATAGGGGTCGGTAGCGCTTTCGGACATGTATTCGTTGTACACCAGCACCGGCAGCACGGTATAGCCCTCGCCCAGCAGCATGGGGGTGCCGAAATCGGCCAGACAGGTCATAAACACCATGATGCAGCCGGCCAGAATGGAGGGCAGGATCACAGGCAGGGTCACCGTCCAGATCCGGCGCAGCTTGTTCATGCCCAGATTTTCGGAGGCCTCCTCCAGGGAGCTGTCGATGCTGTTCATGGCGCCGGAGGTGTACAGGTAGATGTAGGGGAACAGGTGCAATGTGAAAACAAAGATAATACCGCCGCGGCCATAAATCGTCGGCGCGGTCATGCCGATCTTGGCGAGAAGCTTGGCCAGCAGGCCATTGCGGCCCAGCAGGATGATCCAGGAGTACGCGCCGATAAAGGGCGGGCTCATCAGACTCATAATGATGAAAATGTGCAGGATCTTCTTGCCGGGCACATTATAGCGGGTGATCAGATAGGCAATGGGAACGCCCACCAGAGTGGTGGTAAGCACTGTGGAGAAGCAGACCACCATGGAGCGGATCAGCGTCTGGTAGTAATAGGGCTTGGAGAAGAAGCGCTGGAAGTTATACAGCGTGATGCCCGCAACCTTATTGGAAAACACACTTTTCGTGATGATGTTATAGAAAGGATAGACGATGAACAGGCACATGGCCAGAACCACGAACAGCTTGGTAAAAAACCAGAAATCCGGCTTCCACCGGGCGTTAAGCCGGTTTTTCATAGGCTGAGCACCTCCTCATCGGCGTCATACAGGCTGATGCGGGTGGGGTCAAAGCGCAGATGTACCTTCTCACCGTCAGCGTGTACCTCGGTGGTGTCCTTTGTGTATTCGTTCACGATCAAGCTCTGGCCGTCGTTCAGCTGCACCTCGTATTCGATGAAGTCCCCCAGGAAGGTAGAGAACAGGATGGTTCCGGGCATTCCCGCTTCGGAGAAGAACAGCTGTTCGGGACGGGCGGAGATCTTGCCCTTGCCGGTATAGGCCCGGCTGACGGGTACGGTAATGTCCAGTTCGCCCTTGATGCTGACGGCGGCATCCCCGGCGGCGGAGGCTTGAATCTCGCATGCCAGGAAGTTGCTCACGCCGATGAAGCCTGCCACGAAGGGATTCTGAGGTTTTGCGTAGATCTCCCGGGGGGTGCCAATCTGCATGATGTGGCCTTCCTTCATAACGGCGATCCGGTCGGAGATGGCCAGCGCCTCCTCCTGGTCATGGGTGACATAGATGGTTGTGATGCCCAGCCGCCGCTGCAATTTCTTGATGACGGAACGCATCTGCACCCGGAGCTTGGCGTCCAGGTTGGAAAGCGGCTCATCCATCAGCAGCACGCTTGGCTCAATGACAAAGGCCCGGGCCAGGGCCACCCGCTGCTGCTGGCCGCCGGACAGCTCGCTGGGCTTGCGCTCTGCCAGATGGGAAATCTGTACCAGCTCCAGGGCCTCGTCCACCTTGGGCTTGATCTCCTTGGCAGGAACCTTCCGGGCCTTGAGGCCGTAGGCTACGTTTTCCCGGACGGTCAGGTGGGGGAAAATGGCGTAGTTCTGGAACACCATGCCGATGTCCCGCTTGTGGGCGGGCACGTCGTTGATCCGCTTGTCGCCGAAATAGAAGTCGCCGCCCTCGATGGAGTTGAAGCCCGCAATCATGCGCAGCAGGGTGGTTTTGCCGCAGCCGGAGGGGCCAAGCAGCGTGAAGAATTCTCCCTCCTGGATGTCCAGTGAAACGCCGTTCAGCGCGGTAAAGTCGCCGTAGCGTTTTACAGCGTCCTTGATGATGACTCGATTGCTCATATGGTGTTCCTCCCATGTCTATATAAAAAATGATCGCGCGGTTCAAAAGCATGCCGGAGGCTCCGGCACAGTTTTCAGCCGTGGGAATACCGGAAGGAGGCACCCCGGAGGGTGCCTCCCACAGTCGGTGAAAGGGAAATCAGCCGGCGACCAGATCGTTGAACTGCTCCTTGATGGTGTCTCTGTTGGAAGCGGCGTAGCTAAAGTCATAGTTACCCACGTTGCACTCGTCCAGAGAGCACAGGCCCTTGGGGGCGATGTCGGAACGGACGGGACGACGGGCCCAGTCGGCATTCTGGGCGGTCTGGCACTCCGCACTGGTGACGAAGTCGATGAACAGCTTGGCGTTCTCCTCGTTGGGGCAATCCTTAATCAGAGCCACACCGTCGGGAACGGCGGAGTTGGCCTCGGGATAGACATAGCCGATATCGGGGTTGTCGTTGTACAGCACAGCGGACTTCTCAATGGTCACACCCAGGGCGTACTCACCGGAGGCCACCAGCTTGTGGCAGTTGCCAGAGGAGTCCTGCAGCTTGCCGTCCAGGTTGGCGATGAACTTGTCCACCAGGGCCCAGCCGTCCTCAATGGTGGGCTGGCTGAACAGCATGGTGCACAGCTGGGTGTAGGCGGAGCCGGACTTGGAGGGAGAGCAGTAGGCAATCTTGCCCTTCAGATTTTCGTTGCACAGGCCTTCCCAGGTGGTGGGAACGTCCGCCTCATCGATCAGAGTCTTGTTGTAGATAAAGACCATGGGCAGGGGAGACTCACCAATCCAGTAGCCGTCGGCATCCTTGTAGGCGTCGCCGATGAACTCGTCATTGGCGCAGACATAGGGCTGGAAGTAGTCGGTGTAAGCGGCCAGGGTGTCGGCGCCGCCGCCCCACAGCACATCGCCCTGGGGATTGGCAGCCTCAGCCACGATCCGCTGGCACAGCTCGCCGGTACCGGCAGCAATGACTTCTACGTCGATGTTGGGATACTTCTCCTCAAACTGGGCAACGCCGGCGTTCAAAGGATCGGCATCGTGGGGAGAGTAGACCACCAGCTTGCCGGTGTAGTCCTCGGGAGCCTTCTCGGCGGGGGCGGGAGTCTCGGTGGCGGCAGCGGCGGCCTGGGTTTCCGCGGGAACGGTGGTTTCCTTGGCGGAGCTGCCGCCGCAGGCGGCCAGACCCAGAACCATAACCAGAGCCAGCAGCAATGCAAGCATCTTCTTCATTGTATGTTCCTCCTGTATTCCTTAATATATGCTGTCACAGCGCATGTCGCTGTAAAAGCCCAACATTTTCTGGCAAACCAGCCGACATCGCGGCGTACCATTTTTTACCAGATATCTTAACTTCGCTATTATAGCACGTACCCGCGCCCGCCGCAATCGGCCAAGCGCACAAAAATGCACCGGATTTATAGATAATTTGACCAAAGCATTTGCAAATTTTTGCCCTTAGCTGGGCATTTCGCTGTAGCAGCTTGAGGATAAAGAAAGTCGGAAAAATTTTCCCAGCCCTCTTGACAACCCGGGAACGGCGCGTTATAATGCCACTATAAATCATATCAAACCGATGGGAATTACAAAGAAAGGAGAACCTGGCAATGTACACGATGGCTTGCTCTATGAACGGGATGCGCATGTGTGGTTTCCGCATGTGCATGGTTTCCCATGCCTCCCATTCCGGAAAGTTCTCCTTCCCAGGGCAGCCGTAACAGGGAACGGCCTGGGCTTGTGCGGTGTTTCATCGGAGGACTTGATCGGAGTCCTCCGGTTATTTTATTTTAAGGCAGGTAAGAAGTATGAAAAATGACTTTGAAAAGCTCGTAAGAGCCAACTTTCGTTTTGGGCGAATGTGACGGGGGGTTCCGCCATTCCAAAACAAAAAACAACACGAAAATGAAAAGGAGATTATTCCAATGAAAAAGACCGTATCTTTGATCCTGAGTGCCATTCTGATCCTCACCGCCCTGTTCGCCCTGACCGGCTGCGGCAGCAGCAAGGGCATCACCATCGCCGTCCCCAACGACACCACCAATGAAGCCCGCGCCCTGCTTTTGCTGGAAGACCTGGGTTACATCAAGCTGAAGGACGGCGCCGGCATCACCGCCACCATCCTGGACATTGCCGAGAATCCCCATAACATCGAGTTTAAGGAAGTGGAGGCGGCCCAGCTGCCCAACGTCCTGCCCGATGTGGACTACGCCATCATCAATTCCAACTACGCCATCGAGGCCAAGCTGAATCCCACCAAGGACGCCCTGGCTATTGAAGGCTCCTCCTCCGCCTACGGCAACATCCTGGCCGTGAAGGAGGGCAACGAGAATTCCGATCTGATCAAGGCCCTGTTGGCCGCCCTGGAAAGCCAAGCCGTGGCGGACTTCATTGCGGAAAAGTATGACGGCGCTGTGGTCAGCGTGGTGGACAATCCTACCGACGGCTTTGACGCGACCGTTGACTACGCCGCCCTGGCCGGACAGACCGTGTCCGTAGCCGCCTCCCCCACACCCCACGCGGAGATCCTGGCCGTGGCCAAGGACATCCTGGCTCAGAAGGACATCACCTTGGAGATCAAGGAGTTTACCGACTACGTCCAGCCCAACAACGTGGTGGAAAGCGGAGAAATTGACGCCAACTACTTCCAGCATGTGCCCTATCTGGACGACTTCAACAAGGAAAACGGCACCCACATCGTCTCTGTGGCCGCCATCCACGTGGAGCCTCTGGGCCTCTACGGCGGCAAGCAGACCAGCCTGGTTTCCCTCAAGAAATAATAAATAACAAACAGGCGCTGCCCTGGCAGATCTCTCTGCCGGGCAGCGCCCGGAGGCTTTATGATCGAGATTAAAAACGTATCGAAAACCTTCCAGGCTGCAGACGGCACTGTGGACGCGCTGAAAAATGTTACCATTTCCATTCCGGATGGGGACATCTTCGGCATCATCGGCATGAGCGGCGCGGGAAAAAGTACCCTGGTGCGGTGCATCAACATGCTGGAGCGGCCCAGCAGCGGCTCCATTGTCATTGATGGCTGCGATTTGGGCAGCTTAAGCGAGAAGGGGCTGCGGGAGGTGCGCCGGGAAATTTCCATGGTGTTCCAGGGCTTCCACCTGCTGATGCAGCGGACCTGCCTAAAAAACGTGTGCTTCCCCCTGGAGCTTTCCGGCGTGAAAAAGCAGGAGGCCAAGGCCAAGGCGCTGGAGCTGCTGGACATTGTGGGCTTGAAAGACAAGGCCAACGCATACCCTGCCCAGCTGTCCGGCGGCCAGCAGCAGCGGGTGGCCATCGCCCGGGCATTGGCCACCAATCCCAAGGTGCTGCTTTGCGACGAGGCCACCAGCGCCCTGGATCCCACCACCACCAATTCCATCCTGGAGCTGATCCGCGGCATCAATGAAAAGTTGGGCATCACCGTGGTGATCATCACCCACCAGATGAGCGTGGTGGAGCAGGTATGCAAGCACGTGGCCATTCTGGACGGCGGCACCGTGGCGGAGCTGGGAGAGGTGGCGGAGGTGTTCGCCCATCCCAAATCCCCGGCAGCCCGGCGGCTGGTGTTCCCGGAGGCGGCGGACTGCCGCCTGGCGGGGATGGAGGGGCAGCGATTCATCCGGGTGCTGTTCAACGGCGCCAAGGCGACCGCGACCCCGCTGATCGCCCAAATGGCAGTGGAAAAGGGCATCCAGGCCAGCATCGCCTATGCCTCTACCAAGAGCATCGGCGACAAGGCCTATGGCTCCATGCTGCTCAGTGTGGGCACTTCTGAGGAAAATGTCCGCACTGCCATCGCATTTTTGACCCAGACCCCGGATGTGGCTGCCCAGGAGGTGGATGTGTATGTTTGATTTGAATTTGACGGAAGAGACCCTGGCGGAAGCCTGGCAGATCATCCAGAGCCAGTTCCCCCTGGCGATTTGGGAGACCGTGTATGTTACCCTGCTGTCCACTGCCTTTGCCATCGTGCTGGGCCTGCCCCTGGGGGTGCTGCTGGTGGCCGGGGAAAAGGACGGGGTGCTCCCCCTGCCCGCCTGGCTGATGAAGGTGCTGAACGTCGTCATCAACCTGCTGCGCTCTGTACCCTTCCTAATTCTGATGATTTTGGTGTTCCCGCTGACCCGGGCGATTGTGGGTACGGTGGTGGGCACGGCGGCTTCTGTGGTGCCCCTGGTCATCGCCGCCTTCCCCTTCGTGGCCAGACTGGCGGAAAGCAGCCTGCGGGAGGTCAATCCCAATTTGATTGAAATGGCCCAGAGCATGGGCGCGTCCCCCCTGCAGATCATCGTCAAGGTGATGATCCCGGAGAGCGTACCCTCTCTGATCTCCAACGCTACCATCGCCGTGACCACGATTCTTGGCTACAGCGCCATGAGCGGTATCATTGGGGGCGGCGGCCTGGGTAAAATTGCCATCAACTACGGCTATTACCGCTACAAATATCTGATTATGCTGGGCGCTGTGGTGCTGCTGATCGCCCTGGTGCAGGTGTTCCAGAGCCTGGGCACCCGCTGGGCAGCCAAGGCGGATAAGCGTTCTTTGTGAGTATGGAGCTAATTGTGAAACGGGCCGCGCCGGACGATGCGGCGGAGCTGCTTGCCTATCTGAAGCAGGTGGGGGCAGAGACGGACAATCTAACCTTCGGCGGGGATGGCTTGCCCATTTCGGTGGAGGGGGAGCGTGCCTACCTCGCGGGTCTGGAAAAAAGCCAGGACGGAGCGCTGCTGGTTGCCAAGGTGGATGGAAAAATCGTCGGCAGCGCCAGCCTGGATCGCCTGCCCCGCCGGATGCGCCACCGGGGCGAACTTGGGATCACCGTTGCGAAAGCCTACTGGAACCGTGGGATCGGCAGGCAGCTGCTAAGGGAGATCATCGCCTTGGGGAAGGAAAACGGATTGGAGCGAATCGACCTGCAGGTGCGCAGCGACAATCTGCGGGCCATTCATCTGTATGAAGCCTTCGGCTTTCAAAAGTACGCGATCTATCCCGGCTTTTTCCGGATTGGCGAGGAGCTTATTGATTTTGATTTTATGTATCTGGTACTGTAATGATGCAAAAATCCAAGGCGCGATGGGGCGCCTTGGATTTT
>CAYYGF010000045.1:0-3524 GCA_964471315.1 uncultured Oscillospiraceae bacterium
TGGACGAGCTGCTGTGGATCTGGCAGAAAAAGTCCAACCGCATTGCCGACCTGGGCAGCCACGTCTGGGACGAGTGGGCCGGGGAGGATGGCACCATCGGCAAGGCCTACGGCTACCAGCTGGGCATTCAGCACCAGTACAAGGAGGGGATGTTCGACCAGGTGGATCGGGTGCTGTACGATTTGAAGCACAATCCGGCCTCCCGGCGGATTCTGACCAATATCTACAATTTCGAAGATCTGCATGAGATGAATCTGTATCCCTGCGCCTATTCCATGACCTTCAACGTCACAGGCGATACCCTCAATGCCATTTTGAATCAGCGCTCCCAGGATATGCTCACCGCCAACAACTGGAACGTGGTGCAGTACGCGGTTTTGACCCACATGATGGCCCAGGTGTCTGGCTTGAAGGTTGGGGAGCTGGTGCATGTCATCGCCGACTGCCACATCTATGACCGCCACATCCCGGCGGTGAAGGCCATGCTGGAAAAGGAGGGCTATCCCGCCCCCAACTTCCGGATGGATGCGCGTATCACCGATTTCTACGCCTTCACCAAGGACAGCTTCCACATCGAAAACTACCAGTACCATCCCTTTGATTTTGAAATCCCCATGGCGATTTGAGGTACTGGGATGGAATTGATTGTTGCTGTTTATGACGATTGGGGAATCGGCCGGGATGGCACCCAACCCATCGCCCTGTCCGCCGACCGGAAATTCTTCCGCCAGGCCACCAAGGGCTGTATGGTCATCGCGGGCCGCCGAACCATTGAGGATTTTCCCGGACAAAAGCCTCTGCCCGGCCGGGTGAACGTGGTCTTGACCCGCAGCGGGAGGGCGTTTCCCGGCTTCACCATCTGCGCCAGTCCCGAAGAGGTTCTGGAGCTTGCCAAGGGTGCCGGCCGGGCCATGGTCATCGGCGGCGGCAGTGTGTACCGGCAGCTGCTGCCTTATTGCGATACCGCCTATGTGACCAAAGTCCACGTGACACCGGAATCCGACACCTTTTTCCCCAATCTGGACCAGAACAAGGATTGGTTCCTGGCGGAAACCCTCCAATCCGGGGAGGAAAACGGCATCGCCTATGAGATGGTGCTGTATCGGAGAAAATAAAAAATGCCTGACGGGAAAGTCCTGTCAGGCATTTTTGGTTTCAACGCTTTTGAGCAATTCCTCCGGACTGACGCCGTACAGCTTGGCCAGGGCCAGCAGGTTGGAGGTGCTGGGTTCCGCGGAACCGGTCTCCCATTTGCTCACCGCTTGGCGGCTGACGCCCAGCCTTTCGGCCACAAATTCCTGGGTCATATGGCAGCGGACACGGTGTTCTTTTAAGGTCTCCCCCAAGGATTTGCGGACTGCGGCGGTTTCTGCGCGGACTTCGCCGGATTGCAGATATTTCCGTAGGGCACGAATCAGCAGGATGAACAGATAGATAAGCCCACCCCAGATGCACAGAAGCAGGAGCAGATTGACCAGGCCGGAAATTGTTGCAAAATACATTTTCATTCCTCCGTTTCTGCCCCTTATGATAGCAAATACCTCTGGTTGCCGCCAGCAAGCATTCCGCAAATATCGGTTGCGCTCAGAAAATCTTCTGGATGAGATCAAACACGTAATTACCGGCGATGAAGGCCAACACGGCCAGAAGGATGTAGAGCAGCTTGTTGTCTTTGAAATTCATAAAATCACTCCTTGTTGTTTGGATGGAAGAACGGCTATTTCTGCTTTTTGGTTTTGACTGGGGCTTTTCCGGCCTGCGGCCGCCGGGAAGGCGCCACTGTGGGTTTCCGGGGAGGCGAGGTTTGCGCTCTGGGAGGTACGGCCCGAATCAAGCACTTCGGCCCGGAACCGATCAGATCCTCCCGGTGGGCCTTCAGCAGGGCCTCCTTGACCAGATAGTAGTTCTTGGGATCGCGGTACTGAATCAACGCCCGCTGCATGGCCTTTTCGTGGGGATCCGTGGGGACGTAGACCTTTTCCATCGTCCGGGGGTCAAGGCCGGTGTAGTACATCACGGTGGACAAGGTGGAGGGGGTGGGGTAAAAATCCTGCACCTGCTCCGGATTGTAGCCCATTTCCCGGATGTATTCCGCCAGCTCAATGGCTTCCTTTAACGTGGAGCCGGGATGGCTGGACATGAGATAGGGAACCAGGTACTGGTCCATGCCAAACTGCTTGTTCAGGGCGAAATATTTGTCCACAAACTGGTTGTATACCGCGTTTCGGGGCTTGCCCATCCGGGAAAGCACCGCGTCGGACACGTGCTCCGGGGCGACCTTCAGCTGGCCGGAAATGTGGTGCTGCACCAGCTCCCTAAAGAAGGTATCCTTCTTGTCCGCCAGCAGATAGTCGAACCGGATGCCGCTGCGGACGAACACCTTCTTCACCCCGGGAATTTTCCGCAGCTTGCGAAGCAGGGCCACATAGTCCGAGTGGTCGGCGTTCATATTTTTGCAGGGGGTGGGGTACAGGCACTGCCGTCCGCCGCAGGCGCCCTTGGTCAGCTGCTTTTCACAGGCGGGATGGCGAAAATTGGCGGTGGGGCCGCCCACATCGTGGATATAGCCCTTGAAATCCTTGCTCTGCACCATTTTTTCCGCTTCCCGGAGGATGGACTCATGGCTGCGCACCTGAATGATCCGCCCCTGGTGGAAGGTCAGCGCGCAGAAGGAGCAGGCCCCGAAGCAGCCCCGGTTGGAAACCAGACTGAATTTGACCTCCTCAATGGCGGGAACGCCCCCGGCCTTGGCATAGCTGGGATGCCAGGTGCGCTCATAGGGCAGGTCATAAACCGCGTCCATTTCCGGGGTGGTCAGGGGCTTCTGAGGGGGATTTTGCACCACATAGGTTTTCCCGTAGGGCTCCGCCAGACGCTTGGCGGTGAAGGGGTCGCAGTTGCCGTACTGGATTTTGAAAGATTCGGCGTATTTGCGTTTATCGGCTTTTAATGCCTCGAAACTGGGCAGCACGATGGTGGGCAGGCTGTCGTCCAGCTCCGCGGTTTTGAACACCGTGCCGTCAATGTAGGTGATGTCCTTCACATCCATCCCGGCGTTCAGCGCGTCGGCAATCTCCACAATGCTTTTTTCACCCATGCCGTACATCAGCAGATCCGCCTGGCTGTCCAGAAGGATGGAGCGCTTCATGCTCTCTGACCAGTAGTCGTAGTGTCCCAGACGCCGCAGGCTGGCTTCAATGCCGCCGATGAGAATGGGCACATCCCGATAGGTTTGGCGGATCAGATTGCAGTAGACGATGGTGGCGTAATCGGGGCGCTTGCCCATGACTCCGCCGGGGGTGAAGGCATCGGTTTTCCGGCGGCGCTTGGCCACGGAATAGTGATTCACCATGGAATCCATATTGCCGCCGGATACCAGAAAGCCCAGCCGGGGACGGCTGAACACATCGATGGACTGGGGATTTTTCCAGTCCGGCTGGGAAATGATGCCCACACTGTAGCCGTGGCTTTCCAGCACCCGGCTGATAATCGCGTGACCGAAGGAGGGGTGATCCACATAAGCA
>CAYYGF010000045.1:3534-12351 GCA_964471315.1 uncultured Oscillospiraceae bacterium
GTCTACCTCCCAATACCTGTTTTTCTACAGTATAGCAGATTTTTTCCCGGAAGGGAAGTAGAAAAAAAGCGCGCCCAAAAGGCGCGCTGAACTGTTCAAATTCCGGACTGGACCACCTTTTGGCAAAGCTTGGAATAGATCCATTGCAGGAACCAGGGCTCGCTGACCTTGTTGGGCAGCTCCGCCACAGGGAACCAGCCTACGCCGCTGTTTTCGTCGGGCTTGATGGCCAAAGGCAGGGAAGGATCCGCCTCGAACAGGTAGGTCACATTCAGATGCAGGTGGGAGGAGACATAGTGGCCCCGCTTGATGTGGCCGTCCACGGTGAGAATTTCCAGGGAGAAAATCTCGGGAGACAGCAGCTTCAGTTCCTTCAACCCGCTTTCCTCCATCACTTCCCGCCGGGCCACCGCCAGCAAATCCCGATCCCCGTCGGCGTGTCCTCCCATCCAGGACCAGGACTGGTAAATGTTGTGGTAGATCATCAGCACCTGCTGCCGGTCGGGGCTGACCACCCAGGCGGAAGCGGTCAAGTGGGCGGCGGCGTTCTCCCTGGTGTAAATATTTTGGCCGCTGGCAAGCCAGCGCAGCAGGATGGCTTTGTCCTGCGCTTCCTGCTCGTTGAAAGGCGTATAGGCGGCAATCTGTTGCTCCATGTCAGTTCTTCCCCTTGCGTTCTACCTTTTTCTTGGTGCCGTCCGGCTGTACGATATACGTATTCTCCAATTGCCCAACCAGGTTGGCTTTTACGGAATCAATGTAAATTCGGCGCAGCTTGTCCCGCTCCGCCAGCTCCTCCGGAGTAAGACCCTCAGCCTTTGCTTTTTTTGCCAGGACATTGATCCGGGCAATGACTTCATCCATTTTCATTGTAGATACCTCACACATAGCGGTGGATGACCACCGAAATTCGATCTTTTTTGGTGCGCCCGTTGACGCTTTCCAGCTTAATCTTACCCATACCCCGGACGGAGATTTTCATACCTTCCCACACCGCTTTGTCCGGCTTTTCGCAGGGCAGGCCGTCAATGGCTGCTTTTCCCGTGGTGACATACTGGGCCGCCAGACTCCGTCCGATGCGGAAGCCCGTGGCGATGACGCTGTCCAGCCGCAGTGATGCCAGAGTGTCCCGAATTTCCTTGATTTCCGGCTCGGGAATACGGGCTTGCGCCAAGGGTATCTGCTGCAAGCGCAGCTTTGCCCGCCCGGCGGAGGTGAAATTCTGCAAAAGATAGGGCGCGATCTCCCCGGTGACGAAGAAATCACAGCTGCCCTTGTCCACCAAAATGTCTCCCACGGTTTCCCGGCCAATGCCGCAGCCCATCAGCGCCCCCAGAAAATCCCGGTGGCTGGGACTGTCCCCCTGGAAAAAGGCAGCCCGCAGGCAGACACAGGGAGAATCCGCTTCATACAGGGCGCTTTCGTCCAGGTATTCCGGCAGAAAAATCAGCATATTCCGCTCTGCTTCCCTGTAGCCGCCGAAGGCGTAGAGCCCAGGCTGATCCCCAAAGAGGTATTTTGCCATTTCCAGCTCCCGGGGGGAGAGAAAGCAGGTGCTTGCCGGAATGTTTCTGCGCATTCCGGCGGAAATCTTGTCCCAGAGTTTGGCCAGCAGCAGCTTGTCTTCGCCGTTTAAGGCAATTTTGTCAATATTCCTTCGATCCATGCTATCACCATGGGCATTATAGCATATCTTTTCCCGGGTGAAAAGAAGTTTTTCTTGTGCGAAACCATTTTGTGGAGTATAATGGTCAAAATATGGTTGAAACCCACAGGGACAGGAAAGGAAACACTATGATTATCGGAATCATCGGCGGCGGCGCGTCGGGCATGGCGGCGGCGCTGGCCGCGGCGGAAGGGACGGCAAATCAGATTATCCTGCTGGAGCGCCAGGCCCGGGTGGGCCGCAAGCTCCAGGCCACTGGAAACGGCCGGTGCAATTTGTCCAATCTCCATGCGGCGCAAGGAGGCTACCATGGGGAAAATGCCCGCTTTTCGGACTGGGCCATTGACAGCTTCGGCCCGGAGGCCACGCGGAGTTGGTTCTGGCAGCTGGGATTGTTTACCGTGACGGAAGATTCGGGGCGGGTGTATCCCTACTCCGACCAGGCCAATTCCGTGGTGGATGTGCTGCGCTTCGCTTTGGAAAAGCCCAATATCACGGTGAAGCTGAGCTTTGAGGTGGAGAAGGTCAAAAAAACAGAGGGCGGCTTTCGGGTGTCCTCCCGGGAGGAGACGGTTGTCTGTGACAGACTCATCATCGCCTGCGGCGGCCTTGCCGGGACGAAGCTGGGCGGCTCCATGTCCGGCTATAAGCTGCTGCGTTCCTTTGGACACAGCTGTACCCGGCTGCGGCCTGCCCTGGTACAGCTGAAAACCGGCTGGGGCGGTGTGGCGGGGCTGAAGGGCGTCCGGGCCAACTGCCACGCGGCCATTGTGCACGATGGCGCCGTCACGGCCGAAAGCACCGGAGAGCTGCAATTTACGGAATACGGCCTGTCCGGCCCGGTGATCTTTGAGATTTCCCGGGATGCCTGCCAGGGCGGCGGGCAGTGGCTCTGCCGGCTGGATTTCCTGCCGGATATCTCCAAGGAAGACCTAAAAACCGAGCTGCTCCGCCGAAAAACGACCAACCTTCCCGCCTCGGAGCTGCTGACGGGGATTCTGCACAACCGTCTGGGCAGGGTCTTGACCCAGGCGGCGGGAATTGCCCAAAGCCGGGCCATCGCGGAATTGACGGACGAAGATCTGACCAAGGCAGTCCGGGCGGTGAAGGGCTTTGAGGTTCCCTTGACAGAGCCTATGGGCATGGACTGTGCCCAGGTCACCGCCGGTGGCATCACCACCGGGGAATTCCACGAACGAACCATGGAAAGCCGCCTGGTTCCCGGGCTGTACGCCTGCGGTGAGGTGCTGGACATCGACGGGGACTGCGGTGGCTATAATTTGCAATGGGCGTGGAGCTCCGGCCGTTTGGCGGGGCAAAACGCGGGAGGAATTCTATGATTCGATTACGGGATATTGCATTGCCGCCGGAGCACAATGCCCACCAGCTGCAATTCGAGGCGGCGAAGCTATTGCGGATTTCCCATTCTCAAATCCGCCAGCTGCGCATCGTCCGCCGCAGCGTGGATGCCCGAAAGAAGCCGGATGTGAAGATCGTTTACACGGTGGATGTGACCGTTGCGGGCAATGAGAAGAAGATTTGGAAGGCCAGCGGCTGTAAGCGTGCGTCTATCGTGACGGCTTCCTATTATCCGCTGCCAAAGCCCGGTTTCCAGCCGGAAAAACGCCCGGTGGTCATCGGCTTTGGCCCGGCGGGGATGTTCGCGGCGCTGGTACTGGCCCTGGCGGGGTGGAAGCCCCTGGTGCTGGAGCGGGGCGAGGACGCGGTGACCCGCCACGAGAAGGTGGAAACCTTTTTCGCAACCGGAACGCTGGATCCCCGAAGCAACGTCCAGTTTGGTGAGGGCGGCGCGGGAACCTTTTCCGATGGAAAGCTGAACACCGGGGTGAACAATCCCCGAATCGGCTGGATTCTGGAGCAGTTCGTCCAGGCGGGGGCGGGGGAGGACATTCTCTACGACGCCAAGCCCCATGTGGGCACGGATGTGCTGCTGACCGTGGTGCAGAACATCCGGAAGCGCATCCAGTCTCTGGGAGGAGAGGTACGCTTTAACACCCAGGTCACGGGATTGAGAACCCGGAATGGCGCTTTGACCGGGGTGGAGACAGACAACGGACAGGTCATCGACTGTGATACTGCCATTCTGGCCATCGGCCACAGCGCCCGGGATACTTTCCAGATGCTCTATGACACCGGAGTCCCCATGGAGGCCAAGCCCTTCGCCATGGGCGTGCGGATCGAGCAGAAGCAGTCGGCGATCAATGAGGCCCAGTATGGCGGCCACAATCCGGCGCTGCCTCCGGCGGACTATAAGCTGGTGCAGCATTTGGCGGATTCCACGGTGTATACCTTCTGCATGTGCCCCGGCGGGTATGTGGTGGCGGCGGCCAGTGAGGAGGGCCGGGTGGTTACAAACGGCATGAGCTATGCCGACCGGGGCGGGGAAAACGCCAATGCGGCGCTGCTGGTCACCGTAAATCCGGAATGCTTTCCCTATGAAGGGCCTCTGGGCGGGATGCAGTGGCAGCGGCAGATCGAGGAACAGGCCTACCAGGTCAGCGGCAGCTATCTGGCTCCGGCCCAGAGGGTGGGGGATTTCCTGGCGGGCCGACCCAGCACCGGGGCGGGGGAGGTGCAGCCTACCTACCGGCCCGGGGTAACCTGGTGCGATCTGCACGGGGTGCTGCCGGAGCGGATCACCGGCGCCATCGGGCAGGCGCTGCCCCTGCTGGATGGGAAACTCAAGGGGTTTGCGTCCCCGGACGCGGTGCTCACCGCCCCGGAGACCCGCAGCTCGTCCCCGGTTCGGATTGTGCGGGACGAAACCCGGCAGTCTGATCTTCACGGTCTGTATCCCACAGGTGAGGGTGCGGGCTACGCCGGGGGGATCATGTCCGCGGCCATTGATGGTATGATGACCGCGGAGGCAATTTTGGGAGGCAAAGATGGAAGAAAAACAGATCAATAAATGGCTGCGCCGCCGGTTTTCCGGCATTGGCTGGATTTTGCTGGGATATCTGGCGCTGCTCAATCTGATGGTGCTGCTGTCCATGTCCCTGGCATCCCTTCGCAAGGTGGCTCTGGCGCTGAAAACCGGGGATTACAGCCTTTGGATGGATTCCGGTGCCATCCAGGGCGATGCCTGGGGATACATTTTGACCATTGCCGTGGGCTTCGTGGTGCTGCTGGGTTGGAAGGGCTGGGAATACTGCCGGGAGGAGATTCTGGCAAAGGAGCGGCCAATGACCGTTGGCGCGTTTGCCGGTTTGGTTTGTCTTTGCATGGGAGCGCAGTTTGTCAACGACCTGTGGATTGGCCTGCTGGAAACGATCTTGAACCAATTCGGACATACGGTGGAGCCGCTGCTGGAAATGGCCGCCGGTACGTCGGAAACGGTGAGCATGTTCCTGTATAGCACCTTGCTGGGGCCGATCGCGGAGGAGGTGCTGTTCCGGGGACTGATTCTGCGGACACTGCGGCCCTTTGGCAAGCGGTTTGCCATTGTGATGTCTGCGGTTTTGTTTGGCATGTTCCATGGCAATCTGCTGCAAGCCCCCTGCGCTATGGTGATCGGCTTGCTGTTTGGCTATGCGGCCATGGAGCATTCCATCCTCTGGGCGGTGGCGCTGCATGTGTTCAACAATCTGGTTTTGGCGGAGCTGCTGGGCAGGGTGACCTCGGTGCTGCCGGAGGTTCTGGCCTCCGGGGTGATCCTGGGGATTTTTGGCGCGGCTGCCTTGATTGGGGCTGTGCTGCTCCTTCGCAAGCGCCGGGAGATCGGGGCCTACCGGCAGGCCGGATGGATGGACAGAAGATGTCTCAAGTGCTTTTTCACCAATTCCGGCATTGTCATCTTCCTAACGTGCATGGCGGCCAGCATGGCATCCCTGCTGCTATATTGACAGACAACGGGCTTTCCAAATTTGGGAAAGCCCGATTTGTTTTAAAAATCTTTCAAAATGAGACGATTCTTTAAAAAATGTTGCAATATGTCATTTTGGAAAGAAGAAAAATGACAAACAGAAAAGAATCTAAATCTGCGGGAAAATTCTGTAATAAATTTTGTAATATTTTGTAAATTTTTACTTGACGAATGGAATATACTGCGTTATAATCATTCTTGAAAATGACATTGGAGTGGAGACCTCCCGCGGATGTCCCCGATTCACGGTGGACTACTTCCTTGTCGTTCAATTAACAACAATGAAGGAGGTTATATTGAAGTATTATGAACAATCGAATATTGGCTGCGCTGTTTGCACTGGCATTGGCTTTGTTCATCGGCGTAGCACCCGTCGAGGCAGAAGCAGCGCATCAGCATGTGGACACGGACAATGACTATGTGTGCGATCGCTCGGGCTGTTCTGTGCATGTACATCATTTGTCGCATTTTGCGGCAACGGATGCCACATGTACAGGAAATGGCAATATTGAGTACTGGCAGTGTCTTGGTGGAAGTGGCGCGTGTAAGAAGTGTTATACGGATGAAGCGGCGACCACGGAAATCGCTGGCTCGGATACGGTTCTAGCTGTTACCGAACATGTTGACGAGGACAAGAACTGTGTCTGTGATGTCTGCAATGCATCTCTGAGGCACAAGCTGACGAAGGTTCCTGGCACTGCCCCTACTTGTGAGAAACCTGGTGAATGGGGCCACTATGAGTGCGAAGTATGCCATCGTCTGTTCAGCGAGAGTGACTCAACCAGGGAAGTTACGGCTGAGGCAATTGTAAGACCTGCTATCGGTCACGCTTCCGCGACAGTTTGGTCGAATGACGAGTCCGGCCATTGGCATGCCTGTACAAACGACAGTGAGGAACAGCTGGACTTTGCGGCGCACAGCTTTGAGCAGAAGCCTGGTAATAACAACCATTGGATGGAATGCACGGTCTGCGGTTACCAAAAGGACGTGACGGCCCATGTGTGGGAATGGAAGTCCAACGGTGATTACAGCGGTAAGCATGTAGCCACCTGCACGGTTTGCGGTAAGGTTTACAATGCCGAGGGTGACGCGTGTGTGGATAACGATGGTGACTGCCATTGCGACTACTGCAAGGCGCCCATGCCCCATCATTGGGACGCGAGCAACATGAAGTATGTTGCGAAAAAGGATCCCACCTGCCTGGAGGATGGCTATCCGGAGCATGAGGAATGCAAGATCTGCCACGTCTGGATTCAGTATGGCGACAAGGTCATTGCGGAAGCGGACAAGGTCATTCCCGCAACCGGGCATACTGAGGCTGGCTGGTGGAACAAAGACGCAACAGGCCATTGGCATCGATGCACAGTCTGTGCAACCAAGATTACTACCGAAGAACACACCTTTGAGTGGGTTTCTGAAGGAGATCAGCATTGGCAGAGGTGCACAGTGTGTGGCTATGAGACTGAGAAGGAAGGCCACGACTGGGATCGTGTTTCCAATGGTGATGGCACACACACAACGAAGTGTACAAAGTGCTTCGCTGTGATGGGCAATCAGACCTGGGAATGCCAGGATTCGCGTACTGACGATGACTGCGTCTGTGACGGCTGCGGCGGCCCTGTGGAGCATGATAAGTACCAGATGAACGCCCATGCTGCGGTAGCGGCTACCTGCACGGAGACTGGCATGCGGCCCTACTGGGATTGCCCCTTCTGCGGCAAGTTGTTTGTGGACGGCAAGGACGGCAAGCTTGAGGAAGTCACCGATGTGACAACCGAGGCGCTTGGCCATAACTGGAAATACGTCAAGGACACGCTGAATGGGCAGCATTTGCTGAAATGTACCGGATGCAAAGCGTATCAGACCTCCGGCCACGTTGACTCAGATGAGGATTGCCTGTGTGACATTGGCGACTGTGATACACCGGTTCATAGCCATACCTACATCCATGTTGCCCGTGTGGAACCCACTTGCGGCAAGGAAGGTACTGAGGAATATCTGAAGTACGAAGGCTGCGGCAAGATGTTTGATATGGACCGTAACCCCATTGACGCGCCTGCTGTGATCCCGGCGCTGGAGCATGAGTGGAGTGAGGAGTGGGAGGCTGTGGAAGGCGGCCACACCAAGAAGTGCAGCCACTGTGGGGAAACCCAGGAGGTTCAGCCTCATGTGTATGCAAACGGCAACCCCCATTGCACCCTTTGCGGCGCGGAGGAAGAGCTGGAGTACTTTGAAGGCAAAGAGCCGACCTGCACCGAGCCTGGCTTCAAGGAATACTGGAAGTCCAAGGTAACGGACAGAAAGTATTCGGATGCTGCCGGTACACAGTACATCGTCAAGGTGGAAGAAATCCCGGCTCTGGGCCATCAGTTTGACACCAGTGAAGGGGAGCAGCATGTCTGCGCCACATGTGGGGAGAAGGAGGATCATGTTGCCGATCCCGAGAACCCCTGCTTCTGCAAGATCTGCTATCATCTGATGCCTGGTCATGAGATGGCGTATGTACCCACGGTTCCCGCGACCTGCACGGAGGATGGCACCAGGGCCTACTTCCGCTGCTCCTGCGGGAAGCTGTACGACGCGTCCAGCTTGGAGACTGCCGGCGCCGAGATTGAAAAGCCGGCCATCATTCCCGCAATCGGCCACAAGCTGAGCGGCAATCTGGTGGAGGATACCCGCCTGGGCGACCACTACCGCTACTGCGTCCATGACGGCTGTGATTATGAGATTCACTCCGAGCACGACTGCAAGGCGGAAGATCCGCTGTCCGGCAATTATCATCAGTTCGTCTGCGAATGCGGCTATACGAGATCTGAGATTCATTACGACAAAGACGGGGACAAGAAGTGTGATGAATGCGGCCACGATATGGCCAATACCACCGTCAAGGTGGAGCAGCACGATTCCATTAAGGTGACCACCGGCGACAAGGCCAAGGTGGACAACACCCAGAGCTGGTGGAAGAACTGGTGGAATATGCTGACCTCCAGCAACGCTGGCAGTCAGACCTCCGGCAATACCCCTGCCGCGTCCACAACCACCAGCGGTTCCGCGGCTCCTGCGGAATCCGGTGAAAAGACCGCTGCTACGGGCGGCTCCACCGGCGCTGGAACCGGTACCCAGAGCGAGAAGCCCAGTACGGGAACCGGCAGCCAGAACATTACCCAGAAGCCTGGCACGGAAACCGGTACGCAGAACCCCGGTTCTGCGCCTGCCCAGAATTCTTTCCGGGACATCCTGTTCCTGGTTTGGAACTGGCTGAACGGAT
>CAYYGF010000045.1:12361-12649 GCA_964471315.1 uncultured Oscillospiraceae bacterium
GATTGTTCGCAAGCAAATAAAGCAAATGAAATTCCCGGTGGATTTTCCACCGGGAATTTTTTACCTTGTCAGAAGAAAAACGGCCAGAAGAAGCTGCAAGCCCAGAATCAGCGGAATGCCGACGGTGAATTTGAGATGCTTTGTCTTGTGCCGGACGGCGTACATGCCGAGAAGGCTCCCGACGCTGCCTCCCAGGGCGGCGACGGCCATCAAAGTGGCTTCGGGGATTCGCCATAGATTTTTTCGGGCCTTCCACTTGTCTGCAAGCATAAGCGCGAAGCCCAGCGC
>CAYYGF010000046.1:0-12643 GCA_964471315.1 uncultured Oscillospiraceae bacterium
ATTGCCTGGGTGGCGGCGGTGGCTTTCGCTTTTTTGACAAACAAGCCCTTTGTGTTTAAAAGCCATGACTGGTCAGCCAAAACCGTAATCCCGGAGCTGACGAAGTTCGTAAGCTGTCGGGTTGCTTCTGGCGCAATGGAAACCCTTATCCTGCTGCTGACAGTGGACATACTGGGCTGGAATGGAAATATCTGGAAACTGATTACCCAGGTTCTGGTTGTGGTTCTGAACTATATTACCAGCAAATTGGTGGTGTTTAAAAAGTAAGGAAGATAAAAAGTCCTCTTGTATCCGCAAGAGGACTTTTTAACATACCAACAACAAGAAATTAACAGAATGTTTCAGAAATCAATCAGATATGTGATACAATATAAATAAGTCTGGTTTTTTGAGGTGGAAAAAATGGCCTTTGTGGAATTTCAAAACGTTGGCAAGACCTATCATATGGGAGAAGTGGAGATCAATGCCCTGCATGATGTTTCTTTTGAAGTGGAGAAGGGGGAGCTGGTGGTGATCGTCGGCCCCTCTGGCGCGGGAAAAACCACACTACTGAACATCCTGGGCGGTATGGACATCCTGTCCACAGGCAAAGTCATGCTGGACGGCCGGGAGATCTCCGCATTGAACAAAAAGCAGCTGACCGAATACCGCCGTTATGACGTTGGATTTGTGTTTCAGTTTTATAACCTAATCGGCAACTTAACGGCGCTGGAAAATGTGGAGCTGGCCAACCAGATCTGCAAGGAGCCGCTGGATGCCGCGCAGGTGTTGAAGGAAGTGGGGCTGGAGGAACGGATGAAGAACTTCCCCAGCCAGCTTTCCGGCGGCGAGCAGCAGCGGGTGGCCATTGCCCGGGCCCTGGCGAAGAATCCCAAGCTTTTGCTGTGTGACGAGCCCACCGGCGCGCTGGACTATCAGACAGGCAAGGCCATTTTGCAGCTGCTGCAGGATACCGGGCGGAAAACCGGTATGACCGTCATCATTATCACCCATAACGGCGCTTTGACCGCCATGGCCGACCGGGTGATCCGGGTAAAAAACGGCACCGTGGCTTCTGTGACCCAGAACGAACATCCACAAGATATCGCGGAGATTGAATGGTAATGAAACGAAATGCCATGCGCAAGAATTTGCGCCAATCCATTGTCAAGTCCTTCGGCAGATATATCGCCATCGCTACCATCATTGCTTTGGGAGCAGGGGTATTCGTTGGCCTTTTGATGACCAAAACCGATATGGTGGCCACCGGACAGGTGTTTATGGATCAGCAGAATATGTTTGATCTGCGGGCGATGAGCAATTACGGCTGGACAGAGGAATCTGTGGAGGGCTTTGCCGCGCTGGACGGTGTGGAAGCGGCGGAAGGCGTATTCTATATCGACTTGATAGCCAGTACCGGCGACGGAGCGGAGGATTCCGTGTACCGGTTTTATTCCCTGCCCAAATCGGTGAACCAGGTGGCGCTCCGGGGCGGGCGAATGCCGGAAACAGACAACGAGTGCCTGGCAGACGGCTTCCGGAATGACGACAGCGTTCTGGGCAAAACCGTGACCATCTCCCGTGACAATGACCCGGATTCTCTGGACACTGTGCGCTATCAGACCTTTACCGTTGTGGGCTATGTGGCGACGCCGTTGTATATGGATATGAACCGGGGCACCACCTCTGTGGGCAGCGGCTCCATTGACAACTACTATTTTGTGCCGGAAGGCGCTCTGGACATCGAATACTATATGGAGATCGATCTGAAGCTTGCAGGGGAGCATGCCATTTACACCGAGGAATACAATAATTTCCTGGATGCGTCCGCTGAGCGCTTGAAAACAGAGGCTGAGACACTGTCCGAAAAACGCTTTCAAGAGGTCAAGGCTGAGGCGGAAAAAGAGTATGAAAAGGGATACCAGGAATATCTGGACGGGGTCAAGGAGTACGAGGACGGAAAAGCGGAAGCGGAACAGAAGCTGAAGGACGCAGAGCAAGAGCTGAAGGACGCGGAGCAGGAACTGGAAGCAAACCGGAAAAAGCTCGTGGACGCCGGAAACCAAATCGAGGATGGAAGAAAGCAGGTTCGAGAGGGAAAGCTTCAGCTGCAAGCCAATCAGACGCTGCTGACCCAACAGCTAAAGCAACTCTCAGAAAGCATCCCGCTGGCGCAAGATGACATCGCCAAGGCAGAGCAAGCCATTGGTATGAGCGGAGAAGCGTTGGCCGCCGCGCGGGCGGAAGCAGATCAAGAGGTTGCCTCTGCACAGCAGGATGTCAGCGCTGCGCAGCAGCGTGTTGCGCAAGCCCAGGAAAAGTTGAATGGGATCGATTCGAACGAGAACCCTGTGGAATACGAGTTGGCGAATGCGGAGTTGGACATTGCGAACAAGGCCCTTTCGCTTGCCCAGAGCAAATTAGACCAGGCCCAGGAAAAGCAGAGCCAACTGAATGCGCTGTATGCAATCTATGAGCCGGTATCTGCTGCGCTGCTTTCACTGCTGGGCTATAAAAGTCAGATGGAGGCCGGTCTCCAGCAGATCGAGGATAATCTGGAACTGCTGAATCAAAAAGAAGACGAACTCGACAGTGCTTATAATACGCTGATGGTGAACTGGGGAAAATGGGGCCAGGGCCGGGACGAAATCGCGGAAGGCTGGGAGGACTACGAGCAGGCTAAGCTGGATGTGGCAAAAGAGATGGCCGATGCCAAAGTGGAACTGGCGGATGCCAAGGAGAAATTGGATGACGCCCGGGACGAGATCGACTCCATGGATGAGCCGGATCTGACGATCCTGGATCGCAACAGCAATGTCGGTTATTGTAATCTGGACAGCAGTTCCGACATCGTGGCGGGTGTTTCCCGGGTGTTTCCCGTGTTCTTCCTGCTGATCGCCTCTCTGGTCTGCATTACCACGATGACCCGGATGATCGACGAGGAACGCACCCAAATCGGCACCTTGAAGGCTCTGGGCTATACCAACCGGGAGATCATGGGCAAATACCTGTTCTATTCCGGCAGCGGCGCGGTGTTGGGCTGCGGGCTGGGTATTTTGGCCGGCTCCACGGTATTTCCCCAGATCATATGGAAAGCCTACTGCATTATGCTGCACATTCAGCCGGATGTGGTGCTGACGGTAAACTGGCCGCTTGCCCTGGCAGTGCTGCTGGTGTATACGGCGGTGATGCTGTATGTAACCTGGAGCTGCTGCCATCGGACGCTGGAGGAAGAACCGGCGGAGCTGATCCGGCCCAAGGCGCCGGACGCGGGTAAGAAGATTCTGCTGGAGTACCTGCCCTTCTGGAAAAAAATCAGCTTCTTGAATAAAGTAACCATCCGAAACATTTTCCGTTACCGTCAGCGGCTGGCCATGATGCTGGTTGGCATCGGGGGCTGTACGGCGCTGTTGGTGACAGGCTTCGGCCTGCGGGATTCCATTTCCAATGTGGCGGATTATCAGTTTGAAAACGTGACAAAGTACGATATTTCCGTCTATTTTAGGGAGGAACCCACCCAGAGGCAACAGGAAAAATTCCAAAAGACCATTGCAGATAAGGCGGATAACGCGATGCTGTACCACCAGAGCAGTGTTGAACTGGAATTTGATGACCGAACCAAGGAAATCTATCTGATTTCCGGAGATGACCAGCTCCATGATTTCCTGGATTTACACAAGGGAAATCAGCCCATATCGCTGCCCGGGAAAAACCAGGTGGTGTTGTCTGCCGGTGTGGCGGAAAACCTGGGGATTGCTGTGGGAGACGTGGTGATTTTGCGGAACGCAGATCTGCAAAGCATGGAAGTTTCCGTGTCCGGCGTGTACGATAACCATGTTTATAATTACGCCATTGTTTCCCCGGAAACCATAGACGCGGCCTGGGGTGCGCCGCCCGAGCTGCAAATGGCCTTTGTCTCCATGAAGGAAGGGGAGGATGTCCATGCCCTGGGCGCTCAGATCAGCGATTTGAGTTTGGTTATGAACGTATCCGTCAGTGAGGATTTGGCGGATATGGTGATGGGCATGATGGATGCGCTGGATATGGTGGTTTGGGTGATTGTGTTCTGTGCCGGTCTGCTGGCGGTTACTGTGCTGTATAACCTCACCAACATCAACATCAACGAACGGATTCGGGAGATTGCCACCATCAAGGTTCTGGGCTTTAACGCCTCGGAGACGGCGGCCTATGTGTTCAAGGAGAATTTGGCGCTGACGGTGGTGGGAACTGCCTTGGGACTTGTGTTCGGCAAGCTGCTGCTGATGTTTGTCATGAGCCAGATCAAGATTGACATGGTCTGGTTTAAGGTGCTGACCCAGCCCCAATCCTATATCTGGTCGGCGGTGCTGACGCTGCTGTCCGCGATTGTGGTGGATTTCATTTTCTATTTCAAGCTGGAAAAGATCAACATGGCCGAAGCACTGAAATCGGTGGAATAAGCAAGCAGGAAGGGGCTGTCTGGCAAGACAGCCCCTTCTATGTCTCTTTTTCGTCAAGAAATCCGATGCCTCAGCAGCCTATCCAGATACTGGATGGCTTCCCGATACCCTTCCAGACCGTGTCCCTTGATGGTTTTGCAGCAGGCAAGTCCGGCATAGGAGATCTGCCGAAAGGACTCCCGGGCATCCACATCGGAGATATGTACCTCCACCGCCGGAATGGACACCGCTTTCAGCGCGTCCAGAATGGCCACAGAGGTGTGGGTGTAGGCGGCAGGATTGATGACGATGCCGTCGACGTTACCGTAGGCCCACTGAATTTTGTCCACAATGTCCCCTTCGTGGTTGGACTGAAACTGTTCCACTTGAATGCCCAGCTGGGCGGCAGTCTCGTCCAGAAGCGCCAGCAGGTCGGCGAAGGTGTTCTTACCGTAGATTCCCGGTTCCCGGATGCCCAGCATGTTCAGATTGGGGCCGTTGATAACCAGAATTTTCATCCATTTCCCTCCAAACTCTGGAGAATTGCCTGTACGGTCTCCTCTGGGGAACCGTTGTTGTCCACGGAACAATCGGAGAAAGCTTCATACAGAGGTCTGCGCGCGACAAACAAATCAGTGAGGCGGTTGGTCTGAGACAAGGGCCGTCCTTCCGTGGGCAGCGCCTGGATATCCCGCTGAAGCCAGAAAATGCACCCGTTTTGGTGAAGCAGGGGATAGTTGCGCTTTTGGGTGACACAGCCGCCGCCGGTGGCTATGATTAGGCCGGACTGCTGTCCAAGCGCCCCCAGAACCTGGGTTTCCCAATTCCGGAAAACGGCTTCTCCGTCCTCCGCGAAAATTTCCGGAATGGTTTTTCCGGCCAACGCTTCGATTTCCGCGTCTGCATCCACCATTGGCCGCTCCAGCTTCCGTGCAAGCAGCGCGCCAATGGTGCTTTTTCCACATCCGGGCATTCCGATCAGGACGATGTTCTGCATCTGTACGGACAGCTTCCGGTGTACCGCTTGAATCAGACGGTCATCCAGCTTCGTGCCGGTGAAATACTCGGCGGCCTCCTTGGCCTGGGCCACCAGCATCCACAGTCCATTGTCGTGGGGCAGCCCCAAGGCCTCGGCATCCAGCAGCAGCTGGGTTCTGGCGGGGTTATAGATCACATCCAGAACCCCCTCCAGCCTGGGAAACCGGTTTAAGTCCACAGGGGATACACCGGTTTTGGGGTACATCCCCACAGGGGTGGTGTTTACAATCACAGAAGCATCGGCATGAAGCTGTAGATTCCCGTAGTGATTTTCCCCGGAGCGGGAAATGACGACCACCTGGGCACCCAGATCGGTCAGCGCCTTGACGGCCGTGTTGGAGGTGCCGCCGCTGCCCAGGACGAGTACCTTTTTCCCGCCTACGGGAATACCGCTGCGCTTGACCAGGGAGGTAAAGCCGAAATAATCCGTATTGTGACCAAACAGCGTGCCGTCCGGCCGGCGGACGATGGTATTCACGGAACCCATTTTTGTGGCGGCGGGAGACAACGCATCCAGGAAGGGGATTACGTCCTTTTTGTAGGGAATTGTCACATTCATGGCGGTATAATCCCCATTTTTGACAAAGTCCCCCACTTCTTCCGGTTCTTTTTCAAACAGGTCATAGGAGTAGTCACCCAAATAGCTGTGGATTTGGGGAGAGTAGCTGTGCCCCAGCTTTCTGCCAAGCAGTCCGCATTTCATCAAACCACCTCGGTGTAGCTGCCCAAATACTTGAATTCCTCGCAAAGCTCATCCAGTTCGCACATGAGCTGAACAAATTCCTCGGAATAGATGGAGGTTTCCAGGTCAAAATAGAACATGAACTCAAACTCCCGGTCGGGAATGGGGCGGGATTCCAGCTTGGTGACATTGATGCCCAGGGTGTAAAGCCGGGCCAGGACCTTGTACAGCGCGCCGGGCTTGTGGTTCAAGATCATCATAATGCTGGTCTTGTCAGAGCCGGGATAGATTTCCAGATTTTTGCTGATGCAGATAAACCGTGTGCGGTTGTTGCCCTTGTCCTGGACGGAGGCGGCCAGGCATTCCAGACCGTACAGCTCTGCGCAGGCCCGGCTGCTCAGAGCGGCTACATCTTTACGGCCGGACTTTGCCACCATTTCCGCTGCGATGGCGGTGTTCCCAACAGGAATGATGTTGACACCGGGAAGGGACTGCAGGAAGTCACCGCACTGGTTGATGGCCTGCTCGTGGGAGTAAACCTCCTTGATATCGCTGAGCTTGGTGCCGGGATTCACCAGCAGGTTGTGATCCACCTTCAGCCGGAAGGTGCGGACGATGGAGAAATTGTGCTGGATCATTAGGTCATAGACCTTCTTCACGGAACCGGCGGTGGAGTTTTCAATGGGCAGGATGCCATACTGGCACATGCCCTGCTCAATGGCGGTGAACACCGCCTCGAAGTTCTTGAAATACAGGATGAAGGGATTTTTGAAGATCTTCTCACAGGCGATCTGGGAGTAAGCGCCCTCCACACCCTGGCATGCCACCATGGGGGCCTGGGGGAACAGCTTGGGGGTCTGCTCGATGGCTTTGGTGATCTCGTCGTACAGGGGGCTGACCTTGCCGCTGCGCTTGCTTTGATAGCTGCGGCTTAGTTCAAACAGCATGGAATACAATACCCGGGTGTAGTTGGCCATGTCCAGCCCTGCCTTTTCGGCCACATCCTGAAGCTTTGCCCGCTCCCGGGCGGGGACAAAAATGGGGGTGCCGGTCTGCTTTTTGCAGTCGGCGATTTTGGCGGCCACGTCCATCCGGGCGCAGAAGAGGCGCACCAGCTCGTCGTCAATTTTGTCGATGTCCTGGCGCAGTTCATTCAGTTCCATTTTTCATTTCCTCCTAGTTGTCTGGGTATTGCCCAGTATTAGGTCATAGATTGCGATGGCTGCGGCGGCTTCCACCACCGGAACGGCCCGGGGAACGATGCAGGGATCGTGGCGGCCTTTCACTGCCAGCTCCGTTTCCTCCATCCGGCTCAAGGAAACGCTCTGCTGCTGGCGGGAAATGGAGGGGGTGGGTTTGATCGTTGTCCGGAAAATCACTGGCATTCCATTGGTGATACCGCCCAAAATGCCACCAGCGTTGTTGGTCAAGGTGACAATTCTACCGCCCTCTATAGAAAAAGCATCGTTGCACTGGCTTCCCCGCAGAGAACCTGCGGCGCGTCCAACGCCAAACTCCACAGCCTTCACGGCAGGGATCCCATAAACGATCTGGGCGATGCAGCTTTCCACACCGCCGAACATGGGCTCACCGAGTCCGGCAGGCAGCCCGGTGATGTAGCACTCGATGACACCGCCAACGCTGTCCCCCTCCGCCCGGGCCTGGGCGATTTTTTGGCGCATCCGCTCCCCGGCGGCAGGGGAGAAAACGGGGAAATCCTTACCAATCAACTCCAGCTGGGGATTCAACGGGTCAAGGGCGATCTCATCATCGACTTCTCCCGCGATTGCCGCAATGCGGGCGTCGACGCGGATACCCATTTCCGCCAGCCACTGCTTACACAGCCCGCCGGCAATGCACAGGGGCGCCGTCAGCCGCCCGGAGAAATGTCCGCCGCCGGCAGCGTCCTGAAAGCCGCCGTACTTAACCTGGGCGGTGTAATCCGCGTGGCCGGGCCGGGGACAGTCACGCAGGTTGGCGTAATCCCCGGAGCGGGTGTTCTTGTTGTAGATCACAGCGGCGATGGGAGCGCCGCAGGTAAAGCTGTCCAGAAGGCCGCTTAAAAACTCTGGCCGATCCTCCTCCCGGCGGGGAGTAGACCAATTGTTTTGCCCGGGTGCCCGGCGGTTGAGGAAAACCTGTAAGACTTCCAAATCCACGGGCAGTCCCGCGGGGATGCCGTCCAGGGTCATACCGATGGCCGGGCCGTGAGACTGACCGAAAATCGACAATTTCAAATTTTCACCATAGGTGCTGCTCATAATTTCCTCCTAAACGGGCGTATTCTTCCCAGAATTGGGGATAGGACTTTTCCACACACTTCGCTCCCAGAATGGTGACCGGCTCCCGGCATGCGGTGGCGGCAATGGCGGCGGACATGGCAATGCGGTGGTCGTTAACAGCGTCCACCGTGCCGCCGGTGAGGCCCGTTCCGTACACCGTAAGGGTGTTTTCCTCCGCTTCCGCTTTGCCCCCCAGGGCCTCCAGCATGGCGATCACCGAGGCCACCCGGTCGGATTCCTTCAGCCGGAGCCGCCGGATGTTCGTGAACACCGCGCCGCGTTTGCAAGCCGACGTGACAGCGAGAATTGGCACCAGGTCAGGGATATCGGCGGCGGAAATCTTAGGGGTGCCGCAGTCCAGCCGGGGCAAAATGTCCATCACAGCCCGGTCTCCCTGGGAAGATTGGGCGTTTAGACCGTGAATGGACAATTCACTTCCCAGGGCGTTGGCGGCCAGGAAAAAGGCGCCGTTGCTCCAATCTCCCTCCACCCGGAGATAGCCGGGGGAATAGAATTTCCGGGTTCCGGGGTGTTCCGGATCCGCGTGAAACAGGGCGATGGCTTCCTTTGTCATGCGAATATAGGGCTGGGATTCCACGTTTCCTGTGATGACCAGATCGCTGGGGCCATCCAGCAGCGACAGGGCGAAGAGCAGCCCGGTGATGTACTGGCTGGATACGCCGCCGTCGATGGAATAGCTTCCGATCCGGAGCTTTCCGGTGCAGCGGATGGTATCCGCTGTGGGACGCGTCAGAGTGCATCCCATCCGCTCCATTTCCTCCCACAGGGGAGAAAGAGGGCGCTGGGGCAGCCGCCCAGACATGACAAATGTGGCATCCACGCCCAGCGCCCCCGCCACAGGCAGCAGAAAGCGAAGGGTGGAGCCGCTTTCGCAGCAATTGAGAACAGCGCTTTCCGGCACAGCTGTAACGGGAAATACCGTGTAGCCGGAGTCTGTCCGTGTGATCTGCGCCCCAAGGGCGCACAGGCACTCTGCTGTGGCGGTGATGTCCCGGTTGGTTTCGGAGCAGACAAGCTGGGTGGGTTTGTCCGAGAAAGCGGCGCAGATCAGCAGCCGGTGGGCCTGGGATTTGGAGGGGATGACGGTAATGTCCCCCCGCAGGCATCGGGGGCGAATGGTAATATCCATATCAAAGACCTGCCTGGATGAAGGATTTCAGATTGTCGATGGGGGTGGGAACGATGGCGCAATCTCCGATTGCTTGGGGGACAATCAAATTGACGGTACTGCCGGAGCGTTTTTTGTCGGAAAGGGTATAGGTAAAAAGATCCTCCGCAGTATATTGTGTGGTGGTGGGAAGACCGAATTTTTCCAATACTGCCAATACACGGCCACAGGTATCCCCATCGCACATACCGTGCTGGGCAGCGGCCCGGGTGACGATGGCCATGCCGATGGCGACGGCCTTGCCGTGGGAAATGCCAAAATGACTTTTGGCCTCCACGCCGTGGCCGATGGTGTGGCCCAGGTTCAGCTTCATCCGCTTTCCGGTGTCAAATTCATCCTCCATCACCACGTCCCGCTTTAATTCCACACACCGGGTAATGACGGCCTCCCGGTCAAAGGAAAGCCCCTTTTCTTCCAGATGGGCAAACAGTGCCGGATCATAGAGAATGCCGTATTTGATCACCTCGGCGCAGCCGTCCCGGAAAACATCCTGGGGCAGGGAATGGAGGGTATCCGTGTCGCACAGCACCAGGCTGGGCTTACAGAAAGCACCAGCCAGATTTTTCCCGGCGGGAAGATCAATGGCGGTTTTTCCCCCGACGGAGGAATCTACCGCCGCCAGCAGGGTGGTGGGGATCTGTACAAAACGGATCCCCCGGAGAAAGCTGGCTGCCGCGAAACCTGCCAGATCGCCCACCACGCCGCCCCCCAGGGCCACGATCAAGTCGGAGCGGGTCAGACGGTTTTCCGCCAGAAAGTTCAGCAGCTCCAGAAAAACCTGGCCGTTTTTGCTTTCTTCTCCCGCTGGGAATACGAAGGAAACCACTTCCAGTCCGGCATGTTTGAGGCTGTCCGTAACAAGCTGCCCATACAGGGGAAAAACGGAAGTTTCGCTGACGATACAGACGCGCTGCGCCTTTCCCAGAGCTTTTACCCGTGGGCCAAGGGTGGGGAGCAGTCCGCTGCCGATGACAATATCATAGGTTTTGGAGGCGGCTACGGTGACGGTGTTCATCCGTCCACCTCCTCTTTCCGCTTTTTGCCCTCGTCCAGCAGGGCGACCAGGGCTTCCATGTCCTCCGCCGCGATGGCGTCCCGGTAGGCCTTCAGGTTGTCCAGATAGGTGTCCAGCTCAAACAGAATATTGTCCTTGTTGTCCAGGAACAGCTCTGCCCACATCTGGGGATTCAGCCAGGCGACTCTGGTCAGATCCTTGTAGCTTCCGGCGGAGAAGCCCTTGTGCTTCAGGGCGGTGGGAGACTTGATAAAGGCGTTGCTCAAAATATGGGGCATCTGGGAAGTAAAGGCGATCATTTTGTCGTGCTCTTGAGCCGTTGTGACAGAATAAGATCCAAAATGGCAGGGCCGCAGGGCCTCCTTTGCCCGATCCAGAAGATGAATATCGTCAAACACCGGCGGTACCAGTACCATAGGCGCGCCCTCAAACAGATCCGCCCGGCTGTATTTAAAGCCGGAGAACTGGGATCCGGCCATAGGGTGGCCGCCGATAAAGGTAAAGCCATATTGCTGTGCCAGGGGGAAGCAGCGGCGGCAGACCTCTGTCTTAATGCCGCAGCAGTCAATCACCAGGGCGTTTTTGGAGACCAGATGGGCGTTCTTTTCCAGCCAGGAGGCGCTGCCGTCGGGATAGATGGCCAGCAAAATCAGATCACATTCCGGGATGGTTTCCTCGTTTAGCTTCCCATGGACAGCGCCCGCCAGCATGGCGAAGGAAAGCATGGCCTCCTTGCGCTGAATGGCATAGACGGTATGCCCTTCCAGGGCGTAGGCCCTGGCCAGGGAACCGCCGATCAATCCCAAACCTAAAATACCGACCTTCATACAATGGCCTCACGAACCCTGCGAACCTTCCGGTTCAGCTCGTCAAACTGGGGCGGAGTGAGGGATTGGGCGCCATCGCACAGGGCGCAGGCGGGATTGTTGTGGACTTCCACCATAATGGCGTCCGCCTCGCAGGCGGCAGCGGCGCAGGCCATTGGGGCCACCAGGTCGGCCTTGCCGGTGGCGTGGCTGGGGTCAACCACCACAGGCAGGTGGCTCAGCTTGTGCAGCACCGTCACCGCGGACAGATCCAGGGTATTCCGGGTGGCGGTTTCAAAGGTGCGGATGCCCCGCTCACAGAGGATCACCTGGTTGTTGCCTTCACTCATGATGTATTCCGCGCTCATCAGCAGCTCCTGGATGGTGTTGGCCAGGCCCCGCTTGAGCAGAATGGGCTTGTTGGTTTTGCCCAGCTCTTTCAGTAGGTCAAAATTCTGCATATTCCGCGCGCCTACCTGGATAATGTCCACGTCGGCGAACAGATCTAAGGTGGAGATGTTCATGATCTCGGTGACGATGGGCATACCGGTGGCCTTCTTGGCCTCCAGCAGCAGCCGGATGCCTTCGCCCTTCATACCCTGGAAGGCGTAAGGGGAGGTTCGGGGCTTGAACGCACCGCCCCGGAGGATATCCGCACCGGAAGCCTTCACCGCCTGGGCGACCTCGATGATCTGCTCTTCCGATTCCACGGAGCAGGGGCCGGCGATCATGGCGAAATACCCGCCGCCGATTTTTACGCCGCCGGCTTCAATCACCGTATCCTGGGGGTGGAACTTCCGATTGGCCTGCTTGAAGGGCTCGGAAACCCGCTTGACAGTCTCCACCATATCCAGGCTTTTCAGCAGATCCATATCCACCCGGCTGGTGTCGCCGATCAGACCCAGAACGGTGACTTCTGTTCCTTGGGAAATGTGGACGTCCAGGTTCATTTGCTTCAGCCAGTCCACCAGGTGCTGGGTCTGGGCAGGGGTCGTTCCGCGCTTGAGAATTGCGATCATAATTTTTACATCTCCTCATAAAAATGACGCCGCACGGCAATTCGTGCGGCGTCTTAAAGTACCTGTTCAGCTCCGGAAGATTCCTTGCAGCACAAATCGCTATTACTTTTTCTTGGTAAAAAAGTAATAGTAGCTAAAGTAAAACCGTGCCGCGTTGGACAATGTGACCATGAGAAAATCTCCTTGTTCGGTAGCTGCGGACATTATACCACGGG
>CAYYGF010000047.1:0-12457 GCA_964471315.1 uncultured Oscillospiraceae bacterium
TTTCAATACACTGCCCAGGCGGAGCCTACCCTCTATGACATCAACCTTCAAATTCACAAGGGGGAGAAAATCTTGATTGCCGGCCCGTCAGGCTGCGGAAAGTCCACCCTCGCCCATTGTATCAACGGTCTTGTTCCCAATTCCTATCCCGGAAAAACCACAGGAGCACTGACAATTGGTGGAAAAAACGCGCTGGAGCTGGGATTATTTGGATTATCCAAAATCGTGGGAACGGTGCTCCAGGATTCCGACAGTCAGTTCATTGGCCTAACGGTGGCGGAGGATATTGCCTTTGCCCTGGAAAATGACTGCGTCCCCACCGGGGAAATGCATCAGCAGGTGGAACGCATTGCGCACCTGGTGGACGTGAAGCAGGTTTTGGGCCACGCGCCCCACGAAATTTCCGGCGGCCAGAAGCAGCGGGTCGGCCTGGGAGGCGTCATGGTCAGCGATGTGGATGTGCTGCTGTTCGACGAGCCATTGGCAAATCTGGATCCGGCCACGGGAAAGCAGGCCATTGTCTTGATCGACGATATTCAGAAGCGCACCGGCTGCGCCGTGATCATCATTGAGCACCGGCTGGAGGATGTGCTTTACCGGCCTGTAGACCGTGTTGTACTCATGGGGGACGGGCGTATTGTCTATGACGGAAGCCCGGATGATTTGCTTTGCCAAAATCTTTTGCAGGAGCGGGGCGTCCGGGAACCGCTGTATGTCACCGCACTGAAATATGCCGGAGTCGTCTTGACGCCGGAGATGCGTCCGTCTTTTCTTCCGGAGCTGAAGCTGTCTGATGAGCAAAAGGCCCAGGTTTTTGCCTGGTTTGCCCGGCAGCCGGCGGTGGAATCCATACCCAATCCGGAGGTTCTGCTGCGGGCGGAAGGAATTGACTTCACCTATGAGGGGGGTCATCACGCGCTGCGGGGAATCAACGCCGTGATTCACAAGGGAGAGATGCTCAGCATCGTGGGTACCAACGGCGCGGGAAAATCCACCTTTTCTAAGGTTATCTGCGGCTTTGAAAAGCCGCAAAGCGGCATTCTGGAGCTGAACGGCCAGGATTTGGGAACCTTAAGCATCAAGGAGCGGGCCGACCACATCGGCTATGTCATGCAGAATCCCAATCAGATGATCTCCAAGACCCAGATCTATGACGAGGTGGCCCTGGGCCTGCGCAACCGGGGGGTTCCCGAGGAGGAAATCCGTCCCCGGGTGGAGCAGACACTGAAAATCTGCGGCTTGTACCCTTTCCGGAACTGGCCTGTCTCCGCGCTGAGCTATGGACAGAAAAAGCGGGTCACCATTGCCTCCATTCTGGTGCTGAAGCCGGAAATGATCCTCCTGGACGAGCCTACCGCCGGGCAGGATCTAAAGCATTACACCGAAATCATGGATTTTCTCTCGGAACTGAACCGCCAGGGTGTCACCGTGGTGCTGATTACCCACGATATGCATTTGATGCTGGAATACACCCCTAGAGCCATCGTTTTTCACGCGGGAAAGGTAATCGCGGATATGTCCGCTGCCCAGGTTCTGAATTCTCCGGAAATTGTGGAAGCGGCCCATTTGAAGGAGACATCCTTGTACCATCTGGCCGGGTTGTGCGGAATTCCCGACCCCGAGGACTTTACCCGGCGTTTTATCGCTCGGGATCGGGAGGTGCGTGTATGACAAATCTGTTTAACTATATTGACCGGCCCTCCCCGATTCACCGGCTCACCGGCGCCTGTAAGCTGGTGTGCCTCATTACCTGGAGTCTGGCGGCGATGACCAGCTTCTACACGCCGCTGCTGTGCGTTCTGACCGCTGCGGCTTTGATCCTGTTCCGGGTTGCCCGGCTGCGTCTGAAGGACATTTCCTTTATGGTCGGCATCATGCTGGTCTATATTCTGATGAACAACGTGCTGATTTTTCTGTTCAGTCCCACCCATGGCACAACGCTCTATGGTACCCAAACGGTGCTGTTTCGGATCGCGGGGCCGTATGTGGTCACCGCTGAGCAGCTGTTTTACCACTTCAACGTGATTTTGAAGAACGCCTGTACCATTCCCATTGTGCTGCTATTCGTCTGTACCACCAACCCTTCGGAATTTGCCGCCTCTCTGAACCGGATCGGCGTCAGCTACCGGGTCAGCTATGCGGTGGCTCTGGCGCTGCGGTATATCCCCGACATTCAGCGGGAATTCCGGGATATTTCCCTGGCACAGCAGGCCCGGGGCACGGAGATGAGCAAGAAAGCCAGCCTGGTGAGCCGCCTAAAAGCTGCCAGCTCCATTCTGATTCCGCTGATTTTGTCCTCCATGGAGCGAATCGAAACCATTTCCAACGCCATGGAGCTTCGGGGCTTTGGCAAAGGCAAAAAGCGCACCTGGTATTCCGGCCGGAGGTTCTCCAAAATGGATCTGCTGGCCATGGCCGTCTGTGTGGGGTTGATGCTCCTGTCCCTGGCGCTGACCTATTTCAACGGCGGACGGTATTATAACCCCTTTGTATAAACGAACCCGGCGGGGAGAACCCCGCCGGGCTATGCTCTATTACAGCATCACGGCCAGCAAAGTCACGGTAATGACAATGCTCAGTACAATGGAAATGGAATTCAGCGCGCTGGACAAGCCCACGTCTCCCTTCATTTCTCCGGTAAAGCCGGGCACAGCCGAGCCGATGGGGCTGAGAGCCAGAATGACCAGCGCCTGCCGGATCTCCAATTCAAAGGGCAGCAGGAAATAAAAGATGCAGGCCAAAATCGCGCCAATGCCATAGCGGATGGAAAGCATCTTCACAATGGTACGAATCTGCGACCTGTCCCCTTCCAGCTTGAAGCCCACGCCGATCATCAGCATGGCCATAAAGGCGTTGGCGTTTCCGATGATGCCCGCGCAGGACATCACAAATCCGGGAACGGACAGATGCAGTAGATTCAGCAGCAGCATGGTCACATAGCAGACAAAGGGAACCGATTTTGCCAGGGCCTTCCCAATCCGCTTGAAAGAGAAGCCGGTGCCATCCTTGACCATGGAGGCGACGCTGAACGCGCCTCCCAGGCAGATGACTGCGTTTCCGGTGTCAAACAGGCTGGTGGCCACAACACCCATTGGCCCCAGAAAGCTCTGGGCAAAGGGAATCACAAAGGTTCCGATGTTGTAGCCCGGAAGGTTCAGCATGGCAAAGGCCTGGTCGGCTCTGGACTTTTTCCGGTTCAGGAAAAAACCGATCAGAATGTAAAGCAGTCCGCAGCCAATGGCCAGCAAAACCAGGCTCAGCAGGGACATATCGATCTGTTTTCCGGCGAAGTTCGTAATGATCGCGGCAGGCAGAGTGATCCGGATGGTGATCCGGGATAGGATTGTAAAATCCTCCTGCTTAAAAAAGCCGATTTTCTTCAAAAAATATCCCAGCAGGATAATGGCGACAAAGCTGCCTGCCCGGGTTACAATATCCAGCATTGCGTTCTCTCCTCCAATCGTTTCCATGGAATTATAGCAGAAAAAAAGAAAGAATACAATCCCACAGGAAAATTTTCATTTTCCTATCGAATTTCTGGAATGACTGTGATATACTAAAGAAAACCATATGAAAGGGTGATCGAAATGAACAAGGAACAGATTTTGCAGGAAGCCGGGGCGCTTCTGGAATCGATATGCGCCCACCGCCGCTGGCTGCATGCCCACGCGGAAACCGGCTTTGACCTGGCTCAGACAAAACCCTACGTGAAAGCCGCTTTGGAGGAGATGGGCTATTCGGTTCAGGAGTGCGGCCGGGCCGGTCTGGTGACCACCGTTGGCAAACCCGGCGGAAAGGTACTTCTTCTCCGGGCGGACATGGACGCACTGCCTATTGCCGAGGAGGCGGAGGTTCCGTTTGCCTGCCCCAACGGGAGAATGCACGCCTGCGGACACGATATGCACACTGCCATGCTTTTGGGTGCCGCGAAGCTACTGAAGAATCATGAGTCGGAGCTTTCCGGCATGGTGAAGCTGATGTTCCAGCCGGCGGAGGAGATTTTCGAGGGCGGCAAGGATATGATCGCCGCCGGTGCGCTCAAGAATCCTCGACCGGATGCCGCTATGATGATCCACGTGACCGCCGGTATGCCCATTCCCGCGGGAACCGTCATTGTTTCCGCGCCCGGTGTCAGCGCGCCTGCCGCGGATTATTTCACCATCCGCGTCCAGGGCAAGGGCTGCCACGGTTCCGCGCCTCAGAACGGCGTGGATGCTTTGACGGCGGCTGCGCATGTTCTCATTGCCCTCCAGGAGATCCAGGCCAGAGAGCTGGCAGCCACCGAGGAGGCGGTTATGACCATCGGAACCTTCCAGGGCGGAACCACCGGCAACGTGATCGCGGACAGCGCCACCATGCAGGGTACCATCCGAACCTACGACGAAACCACCCGCAGCTTCTTGAAGCAGCGTATGACGGAGATCGCCCAGAGTGTCGCCACGGCCTTCCGGGCCAGCGCCGAGGTAAGCTTCGGCAGCGGCTGCCCCACCCTGGTCAACGATAAGGTGCTGTGCCAGACCGTGGCGGGATATCTAAAGACCCTGCTTGGCCCCACCGGCGCCTTTACCACAGAGGAGATCAGCGGCGGAAAGCCGTCCCGGGGCGGCGGTTCGGAGGATTTCGCCTATGTCAGCCAGGAGGTACCGTCTGTGATGCTGGCGCTGGCGGCGGGAGAGCCGAAGAAGGGCTATGCCTACCCCCAGCACCATCCCAAGGTTATGTTCGATGAGAGCGTTCTCAGCACAGGCGCGGCAGTTTTCGCCTTTACGGCGCTGCAATACCTGCAATAAGCATCGCAAAAACAAAAAATGAGAAAGGGTGATGGCTTTGGAAGAACAGTCCCGGGTATTAGAATACAAGTGTCCCTGCTGTAACGCCAGACTATTCTTTGGCGGGAATACCCAGAAGTTGACCTGCGAATACTGCGACAATACCTTTGACCTGGAAACCGTGCGTGCGTTTAACGAAAGCGCCAATCAGCAAAGCGTGGAGGAAATCTCCTGGGATGCCCCATCCGCTCAAGAATGGGCCGAGGCAGAGCAGCAGTCCATGCGGGCATTTCAATGTCCTGCCTGCGGCGGCGAAATCGTAACCGAGGAAACCACCGCGGCTACCTTCTGTCCCTATTGTGATAACCCCACCATTATGCCATCCCGGTTAAGCGGCGACTTGAAACCGGACGCGGTGCTTCCCTTCCAGACCAGTAAGGAGGACGCGAAGGAGGCTTTCCTGCGGCTGTGCAAGGGAAAGCCCCTGCTCCCGAAATTCTTTACCCAGGAACAGCGGCTGGAAAAAATCACAGGGATGTATGTTCCCTTCTGGCTGTATGACTGCGATGCGGATTTTGACGGAAGCTACCAGGCTACCCGGATCCACCGCTGGTCAGATTCTGAATATGACTATACGAAAACCGATCATTTCCTCCTGCGCCGGGGGGCAAAAGCGGCCTTTCATGGTATCCCGATGGACGGCTCCAGCAAAATGGACGATGCTTTTATGGAATCCATTGAACCCTTTGACTACAGTCAGCTTGCGAATTTCGATACGGCGTATTTAACCGGCTATCTTGCGGATAAATATGATGTTCCCTCGCAGCAGGGAGAAGATCGGATCCGCCAGCGGGTAAACGAGGCCCTGGAGGATGCGCTGCAAAGCTCCCTTCTGGGATATGACACCGTGGTGCCCACCTCCCGGCAGCTGCAAGTCCGTCACAGCAAGGCGAAATATGTGCTGATGCCGGTATGGATGCTGAATACCAATTATCGCGGCAAGGTGTATACCTTTGCCATGAATGGCCAGACCGGCAGAATGACGGGGAGTCTTCCCATCTGTCCCAAGCGGACGGCTGCTTGGTTCGCGGGAATCTGCGCAGGGGTCACGGTACTGTCCATGCTGCTGCAATGGCTGATTCTGTAAGGGGGGGTAGGAAGATGAAACGAAAGCTTTTTGCTATCCTACTGTGCATTGTGATTCTGGCTGCGGTGATTCCCGGCGTGCTGGCTGCCTCCGATTTGCCCAGAGTTGTGGACGATGCGGCTCTGATGTCCCAAAGCCAGCGCTCTGCCCTGGAAGACAAGGCAGAGCAGCTTCGGAACGAATATGAAATGGACGTGGTAATCCTAACGGTGGATTCCTTAAACGGAAAACGGCCCCAGGATTACGCGGATGATTACTATGGTGAAAACGGCTACGGCTGCGGCGACGAACACAGCGGCCTGCTGTTCCTGCTGGCCATGGAGGAGCGGGATTGGTACATATCTACCTGTGGAAACGCGATTTACGCTTTGACGGACTATGGCATCCAGCAGGTGGGAGAAGCCGCACTCCCCTACTTGTCCAGCGGTGAATATTATGAGGCGTTTACGGTTTTCCTGGATGCGCTGCCTGTGTACTTTACGGCGTATCAAAATGGCGCGCCGGTAGATGGCTACGCGGATACCTCCGGGGATTACTACCACGGTGACCAGGAAGACGTGGTATATTACGAGGAGGAAGTCACCCCCAGCCTGCTGCTGGCTCTGATGACCGGGGCCATTGTCGCGGGAATTGCGGTGCTGATCATGCGTTTGTGCATGAATACCAAGCGGCTGCAAAGCGGCGCCTCCGATTATCTGAAAGCGGGCTCCTTCCGAATCGGAAGGCAGCAGGATCTGTTCCTGTACAGCAATGTCAGCAAAACCCGCCGTCCAAAGGAAACCAACAATGGAGGCGGTGGCGGCGGCAGCTCTGTCCACACCAGCTCCAGCGGCAACAGCCATGGCGGCGGCGGTGGAAAATTCTGAGGATAATCACAAAACAATTTCAATAAAGGAGTGTAAATATGGGCCTTATCAAAGCGGCATTGGGCAGCGCAGGCGGTGTTCTGTCTGACCAGTGGAAGGAGTATTTTTACTGCGACAGCATGGGAGCGGATGTTCTGGTTGCCAAGGGTGTCAAGAAGGTCAGCGGCCGGGGCAGCAACACAAAGGGCAGCGACAACATCATCACCAACGGCTCCGTCATTGCGGTCAACGAAGGCCAGGCAATGATGATCGTTGACCAGGGCAAGATCCTGGAATTCACGGCGGAAGCCGGCGCCTTCTCCTGGGACGCTTCTACGGAGCCGAGTATCTTCTGCGGAGATCTGTACGACGGTCTGAAGGCATCCTGGGAAAAGTTTAAGTACCGTTTCACCTTCGGCGGGGAAACCGGAAAGGATCAGCGGGTCTATTTCTTCAATCTGAAGGAGCTGGTGGGCAACAAATACGGCACCCCAACACCGGTTCCCTTCCGGGTGGTGGATACCAACATTGGCCTGGATATGGATGTGTCCGTGCGCTGCAATGGCGAATATTCCTACCGAATCAGCGATCCGCTGCTGTTTTATAAAAATGTCTGCGGCAACGTAGCCCAGGCGTACACCCGTTCCCAGCTGGACAGCCAGCTGAAATCGGAATTTTTGACTGCCTTGCAGCCTGCCTTTGCCCGGATTTCCGAACAGGGCATCCGCTACTCTGCCCTGCCCGGCCACACCATGGAGCTGGCCCAGGCAATGAATGATGTCCTCAGCGCGAAATGGAGCGGACTCAGGGGTATTTCCATTGTTTCCGTAGGCGTCAATACCATCACCGCCTCTGCGGAGGACGAGGCAACCATCAAGGAGCTGCAAAAGTCTGCTGTTTTCCGGAATGCCAACATGGCGGCTGCCCATATGGTGCAGGCCCAGGCCGAGGCTATGAAAACCGCTGCCGGGAACAAAAACGGTGCCATGATGGGCTTTATGGGTATGAATATGGCCCAGAACGCCGGTGGCTTCAACGCCAACGATCTGTACCGGATGGGGCAGCAGCAGCCCCAGAGCGCGCCTGCCCAGCCCGCTGCGCCTGCCGCCAACACCTGGAAGTGCAGCTGCGGCGCGGAGAATACCGGAAAGTTCTGTGCCGAGTGCGGCGCGCCCAAGCCTGCTGTGGAGGGCTGGGTCTGCGCCTGCGGCAGCGTGAACAAGGGAAAATTCTGCCCGGAGTGCGGCGCGAGAAAACCTGCGGCGGCACCCCTGTACCGCTGCGACAAATGCGGCTGGGAGCCGGAGGATCCCAAGCATCCCCCGAAATTCTGCCCCGAGTGCGGCGACCGGTTTGACGATAACGATATCCGGTAAACCAATACATAAGCCCCTGATCGAAACGGTCAGGGGCTTTTTTATAGCAAATATCGGTTGCATCCTGGGAAATCCGCAATTTTATGAGGCGGATTACGCCCGCCGCTCCTTTAGGCTCTTTGCCAAGGCGGCCATGTATTCGGTATCGTCAAATACCTGAAGGGCATCCAAGGCGTAATTCGTGTATTTCTGCACCAGTTCCTCGCACTTTTCCAGGCCGTACAGGCGGACGAAGGTGTTCTTCTCCGCGTCCACCCCGGTGGCCTTGCCCAGCTCCGCCTGGGTGCCGATCACATCCAGCATGTCGTCCCGGATCTGGAAGGCCAGACCGATTCCGGCGGCAAACTGACAGGCGGCTTCAAACTGTGCCTCCGATGCTCCACCGGCGATGGCGCCCAGGCCGCAGGCGGCGTGGATCAAGCAGCCGGTTTTCCGGGATTGGATATCCAGCACCTCCTGCTCTGTCAGTTCCCGTTCCTGGCTCATAATGTCCAGCACCTGGCCGCCGACCATTCCGGGAGAACCGGCGCATTCCGCCAGCAGACCGATGGCAGTAGCCAAATCTTCCGGATTCGGCAGCTTGGCAGTGGATGCCAGCATAAACGCGTCGGTGAGCAGAGCGTCCCCTGCCAGCACAGCCATCCCCTCCCCATAAACCTTATGGTTGGTGGGTCGGCCCCGGCGGAAATCGTCGTTGTCCATACAGGGCAGATCATCGTGAATCAAGCTGTAGGTATGGATCATTTCAATGGCTGCCGCAAAGGGAGCCGCCTGCTTCCAGTCCTTACCGCACATCCGGCAGAATTCAAAGGCAAAAACGGGACGAAGCCGCTTTCCACCAGCGAGCAGGCTGTAGCGCATCGCTTCATACAGGGGTTTCTGAGGTTGATCTTGGAATTGATCATAGAAATCCTGTAAGTACCCCTCAATATACTCCCGGTATTCCCGGCTGCGCATCTCAAGGTTCATCCTGGAACGCCTCCTCCACTGGGGTGCCATCCGGGGCAGTCATGATCTTCTTCACCTGGAGCTGGGCTTCATCCAGAAGCTTTCCGCAACTGCGAACCAACTCCGTTCCCTCCTGGAACAGCTTCAGGCTTTCCTCCAAAGCAACGTCACCCCGTTCCATGGCCCGGACGATCTGCTCCAGGCGGGCCATGGATTCTTCAAAGGTCTTGTTCGGCTGATTCATCTGGTTTCCTCCTTGTTCATAACCGTGGCAGAGATACTGCCGTCACTGAATGATATGCGGATACGCTCCCCAAGCTCCACCTGGGAGACGGAGCGGATTACCGTGCCCGTGTCCGTCTGGGCCATGGAATAGCCCCGTGTCAGCACCTTCAGGGGACTCATAGCGTCCAGCTTGGAAACGGCTGCGATGTAGCGCTGGTTTTTCTGGGTGATATTCCGGTTTTGAGCGGAAATGAGACGGTTTTTCAGCAATTCCAGGTTCTTCTCCCGCTGCTCGATATAACCGGTGGGGCTTTGCAGGGCGGGAGACCGGGCAAGCATGGTTAAGTGCTGCTTTGCCGCCTTCAACTGCCGTGCGAAGGCGGTTGCCATGGCGGAGGCCATGGCGTCCAAATTCTGCCGCAGGGCGTCTTGATCCGGAACGGCCAACTCCGCTGCATTGGACGGGGTCGCGGCCCGCAGATCTGCCACAAAGTCGGAGATGGTTACATCCGGCTCATGCCCAACAGCGGAAATCACCGGGATTTGGGATTCGTAAATGGCGTAGGCAACCCGTTCGTCATTGAAGGCCCACAAATCCTCAATGGAACCGCCGCCCCGGCCCACGATCAGAAGGTCAGCCAGCTGGTAGTGGTTGGCATAGCGGATGGCGGCCGCAATTTCCCCGGGAGCCTCCGCTCCCTGGACACGGACGGGCAGCAGCCGAACCTGGCTTAAGGGGTAACGCTTTCGCAGAATCCGGAGCATATCATGCACCGCCGCGCCAGCGGAGCTGGTGATAATGCCGATGGTGCCGGGAAACTTGGGCAGGGGCTTTTTGTGGGTCGGGTCAAACAGGCCCTGGGCCGCCAGCTTTTGCTTCAGCTGCTCGAAGGCAGCATACAGATCCCCTACCCCATCCATAGCCAAGGCCGAACAGTAAAGCTGGTAGGCGCCGTCTCGGGGAAACACGGAGACCTTGCCCATGGCGATGATCTTCATGCCGTTTTCCGGGCGGAACCGGAGACGCATGGCGTTTCCCTTGAACAGGACGCATTTCAAGGCACTGGTTTCGTCCTTCAATGTGAAATAGTGGTGTCCCGAAGGATAGAGCTTGTAGTTGCTGATCTCTCCCCGGACGGCAACCTGGGCCAGCAGAGGATCCGCGTCCATTCTGCCCCGGATGTATTCATTTAACTGGGTGATTGACAGAACATTTTGTGCCATATCATTCCTCCGTAGCCCGGTGGGCCAGCACGGCAACCCCCATGGCATTGTCTGTAGAGAATTCCGGCGGGGAAAAAACGGGATCCAAATAGGCCACCGCCTGCCGCAGCATGGCATTGGAGGCTACCCCTCCGGAAAACACTACCCGCATACCGGGGTACGCATTCAAGGCCTGCTCCGTAGCCGACGCCACCGCCCCGCAGACGCACCGCAGGGCATAGGCCGCCGTTTCGGCGGGATTCTGACTGCGTTCGTAATACTGCTGCACTTTATTCTGGACGCCGGACAGGGAGAAGGAAAAATCCCGGCATTTTACCCGGAAGGTTTCCGTTTCCACGGCCTCCCGGCTGAGGGCGTCCAGGTGCTTTCCGGAGGGGAACGGCAGCGACAGCAGCTGCCCTGTGCGGTCGATCAGCTGACCGGCGGAAATATCCGTGGTGCCGCCGATTTTGGTGCATTTCACGTTTTTTCCCTCCGGCTCTACCAGCAGCAGCTCCGTGGTGCCGCCGGAGAGGTGCCAGGCCAGGTGAGGCTCATCCATCAGCTCCATATGCCCGGCGCTCCACAGCGCCGCCGCCACATGCCCCTGCTGGTGAGATACCTCCACCAGGGGCACACCCAAGGCATCCGAAAGCAGCTTGGCGTGGGAATAGCCCACCAGGAAGCAGGGCATATAGCTGCCCTCCACCGCCCTGGGCCGGGTGCTGACGCCAACAGCAGTGATGTTCTCCCGGTCAATATGGGAAAACAGCCTGCCGGAAAGCTCCGGCAGGCTTTTGATATGGGCAAATACCGCGTCAGACTGGCGCAGGCCAAGCTCTCCCGCTTTCACGGGAAGCAGCCGGGAGCAGTTCTCCCCTTCCTTGCCGTCAAAGTACGCAATGGAAGTGGTATAATTGCTGGTATCGATCCCGATGACGCTCATTGGACTTCCTCGGCTTCGGTGGGGGTTAGGCTACGGGCGAAGCTTCCCAAGATGCCGTTGACGAAGGAACCGGTGTCGTCTCCGTCATACTTCTTGGCGATGCGCACCGCCTCGGACACGGCCACGCCTGTGGGAACATCCTCCACATAGAGAATCTCAAAAATAGCCAGCTGCAAGATGCAGCGGGTCAGCCGGGAAATGCGGCTGACATCCCAGCCGATGGAAAAACGGCTGATCTGCCCATTCAGCTCCTCCGTCCGGTTGGCCACGCCGGATACCACCGTATCCAGATAGCGCAGCTGCGCCCGGCTGGGACGGTCGGCATAAATGTCGTTTTCCGCGCCCAGCTTCTCGTAGTATTCCTTTTCCAGCCGTGTGGACACTACCTGCTCAGGCTCTTCCCCGGTGAATTCCCGGCCGTAGATCAAATGTACTGCCAGTTCTCTGGCATTGCCTCTCGTCATACCCAAACCCTTACTTGCGGACAATGCCGCAGACATTGACATCCACATCCGCCACGGTGACGCCAGTGATAGACTCCACCGCGTTGGTGATGGCGCTCTGGACAGCCTTTGCCACATCCACAACGCTCTCGCCGTAACGGACGATCACGTTGCAGCCGATGGTCAAGGTGTTATCCTCCGCGATGGCAATGCGCATGCCCTTACCCCAGCTCTTCTTACCGACGACCTCCGCACCGCCCTTGACAACACCGTCGACCTCGGTTAGGGTGTGCTCGGCGATGGTTGCGATCACATCTTCAGAAATCATCACACTGCCATTTTCCTGGTCCTGGGTGATGTACTGCTTATATTCAGCCATAAGGTTACCTCCTAAATCTTGGCCATGCCATTATGACACGACATAGTTTTATTTATTATACCACAGTTCCAGGAAAATACAAGAAAAAGATTGCGCCCGGGCCTTGTTTGCGCAAAAGTTCTATGGCAACACCGCATAATTCGGCAAGGAAGCTCAGCGAGAGATTTTGTGCCAGT
>CAYYGF010000048.1:0-9017 GCA_964471315.1 uncultured Oscillospiraceae bacterium
GCAGGCCGATGGTTTTCAGCGTCACGGTCTTGCCGCCGGTGTTGGGGCCGGTGATAATCATGGAATCAAAGTCCGTTCCCAGCCGCAGGGAAATGGGCACCACGGTTTTGGGATCAATCAGCGGGTGCCGGGCCTTGCGCAGCTCCACCCGGCCCTTGTCGTTCATGATGGGGGCCCAGGCCCGCATCTGGTAGGACAGCTTCGCCTTGGCAAAGATCACATCCAGCTGGATCAGCATTTGGTAATCCAGGTCGATGGATTCCCGGTAGGCGGCGGCTTCGCTGGACAGCTCCGCCAGGATCCGCTCAATTTCCTTTTTCTCTTTGAGTTCCAGCTCCCGCAGGGCGTTGTTGGCGTTGACGGCGGACATCGGCTCTACAAAATAGGTTGAGCCGGTGGCGGACACATCATGAACCAGTCCAGGGACATCGTTCTTGCACTCGCTTTTCACCGGGACCACGTAACGCCCCTGGCGAATGGTGATGATTGGCTCCCGGAGAAATTTGGAATAAGCTGGTGAAGAAATCACCTTTTGCAGGCTGTCCCGAATCTTTCCAGACTGAATCCGCATATGCCGGCGGATGTCTGCCAGCTCCGGGGAGGCATTGTCCGCAATTTCCTCCTCCGAGAGAATCGCGCCGAAGATTTTGTCCTCCAAATACTTGTTTGGGGTCAACGCCCGAAACAGCGGATCCAATACGGTTTTTTCCTCATCCTCCGCCACATACCCCTTGATGGTACGGGCGCAGCGGAGAATTCCCGCAATCCGCAGCAGTTCCTTTGGCTGAAGACAGCCACCCCGGTCTGCCCGTTCCAAAGAATCGGACACATCGGAAACATCGCCAAAAATCGGATTCCCCTTCCGGGTACACAAATCCGAGGCTGCCGTGGTCTGCTTCAGCAGCAGCTCCACTTCCTCCAGATCCGAACTGGGCCGAAGCCGAAGACAGGCAGCCTTGCCGCCCTCACTTCCGGCACACGCAGCCAGCAGGCTTAAGACCTGGTCAAGCTCCAGCTTTCCCAGGGATTTTTCATATAATTCTGACATGATATTCTCCTATGATATTCCGTGTTCCGCTGCACCGGCGTTCAGCAGCGATTTGTAGAAGTCCAATGTGGGAAACCCCCGCTCCAGCTGGGTCACGAGATACGCCTCCGTCAGCGCGGACAGCTGCTGAAGGGTCTGTTCCCCCACCCGGAAGGAAAACAGTTTTTTCGGGTCACAAAGGCTGATGTAACGCATGGCCTCCAGCACGGCGCCGGTCACCGGGATTCGGATTCCCGAGGATTCCGGATCCCGGCAGCTGCCGCATTCCAGATGCCCAGCCGACAGGTCGAACCGCTCCGGATTCTGATTGCCGCAGGCATGGCAACCAAACAGATCCGGCGTATAACCGGACAGGCAGGCAGCCCGCAATTCAAAAACCGCTTTGATCTGCTGCTGCGGCAAATCCAGCCGTGACAGGGCATACAGGCTGTTGAGCAGCAGGGATTGCAGCTCCGGATTGGGCAGATCCTCTTGAGAAAGCACCTCCGAAACCTGGGCAAAGTAGGTTCCCAGAGACAGCTTGTTCAGATCCCGCCGCAGTGGATTAAACAGCTCCAGGGTGTGCGCTTCGTTGATGGTATACTGCCCCCGGTATTCGAACAGTGTAAATTCCCCATAGGCCAGCAGCTGGCAGGGCGCCGTAAGGGGGCTGTTTTTTCGGCGCAGCCCTCTGGCTTTCACCGTTAAACGGCCATGGTGGCTGGTCAACAGGGTCAGCAGGGCATCCCTGTCATTGTAGTCCGTGACCCGCAGAACGATGCCCTGGATCGTCAAGTACATAATTCGCCTCCGATTTCAGCTGCTTGCTGTACAGAAGATATGCCTCCGGCGCGCCGGTCTCCACAAATAACTGCCAATAATCCTGTGCGTTCATCCCGATCCCTCCAAAGCATTCTATGCGCCAACGCCAAATCCGGCAATTGACCACAGGAATAGGATGAACTGGAAACCGATTTTTTACCGCTGGAAATTATTCGCTGTAGCCAAAGTTGCGCACCAGGAAGTCGCTGTCCCGCCAGTTTTCCTTCACCTTCACCCAGGTGGTGAGGTATACCTTGGTGCCCATAAATCTTTCGCAGTCCGCCCGGGCCATGGAGGAAATTTTCTTCAGCATGGCGCCCTGTTTTCCGATGATGATGCCCTTGTGGCTGGCCTTTTCGCAGTAAATCGTGGCATCGATATCGATAATACCGTTATCCCGCTCGGAGAATTTGGTAATTTCCACCGCTGTGCCGTGGGGAATCTCCTTATCCAAGCACCACAGCAGCTTTTCCCGGATGATCTCCGCCATGACCTGCCGCTCCGGCTGATCGGTGGTCACATCGTCCGGGAACAGGAAGGGGCCTTCCACCGCGTACTTTTCGCACTCTGCCAGCAACTCCTCCACCCCATCCCCCGTTTTGGCGGAGATGGGAATGATGGCGTCGAAGACGCCCGTCTGGGAATAGGCCGCAATGACCTCCAACAGCTTGTCCTTTTCCACCGTATCGATCTTATTGATGGCCAGAATGGCAGGGCAGTGGGTACCCTTGATCTGCTCGATCAGCGCCTCCTCCTGGGTTCCCACGGAGGCAATCGGCTCTACCACCAGAATGGTAGCATCCACATCCGAAATGGACTCCCGCACGGCATTGACCATGTAATCTCCCAGCTTGGTGCGCGCCTTGTGATAGCCGGGGGTATCCACAAAAACGAACTGAATCGGATCCCGGGTGACAATGCCGCAAATCCGATTGCGGGTGGTCTGGGGCTTATTGGACACAATGGCGATTTTCTCGCCCACCAGGTAGTTGGTCAAGGTGGATTTTCCCACGTTGGGCCGCCCGGCAATGGTAATAATAGCGGTTTTGGTCTTCATAATGCTCTCCTATGTGTTGATGATTCAATCCCGGCTCATTCCGGGAATCGAGGCGGCAATTGCCTCTTCACGGCTTCGCATCTGGCGTTTCTGCGGGCCTTCGTCCAAGTGATCGTAGCCCAGCAGATGGAGCATGGAGTGAATGGTGAGATAGCCCACCTCCCGGCGGACGGAGTGCCCGAATTCCTGGGCTTGGGCCACCGCCCGTTCCAGGCTGATGCACATGTCCCCCAGGGGCACCAGTCCGGTGGCTGGATCCTGGTATTCCGACCAGTCCTGGGGCGGATTGCCCGCCTCCAGCTGGAACATGGGAAAGCTCAATACATCCGTAGGCGCGTCGATCTTCCGGCTCTCCCGGTTGATGACCTGGATACCGGCATTGTCCGTCACCAGGACGTTGATCTCACAGGGAACCGTGACTCCCTCCGCCTTCAAGGTTTCCTGGATGCATTTGCGGATATTGGCGCTGATGGTAAATTTTTGCAGGCTGAGCTGCTCAAAAACCAAATTGATTTTATGTCTCATTTTATTTTTTCCTCTGGTAACGGCCCTTAAACTGCTGGGCCGGTTTTTTGATATCCGGTTTCTGCGCCGCCTTTTCATAGGCGTTGATGATCTGCTGAACCAGGGCATGGCGCACCACGTCCGCCGACGTCAACCGGCAGATGGCAATGTCCTTTACCCCCTCCAGCACCCGGATGGCATCCTTCAGTCCCGAAACCTTATCATCCGGCAGGTCTGTCTGGGTCACATCTCCCGTTATCACGATTTTAGAGCCAAAGCCCAGCCGGGTTAGGAACATTTTCATCTGCTCCCGGGTGGTGTTCTGGGCCTCGTCCAGGATGATAAAGCTGTCATCCAGCGTCCGGCCACGCATATAGGCCAAAGGCGCCACCTCAATGGAACCCCGCTCCTGGTATTTCTGGAAGGTTTCCGCTCCCAGCATGTCGTAAAGGGCATCGTACAGCGGCCGCAGATAGGGATCCACCTTATTTTGTAGGTCGCCTGGCAGAAAACCCAGCCGTTCTCCCGCCTCCACCGCCGGACGGGTCAAAATGATCCGGTTCACCGTTCGTTCCCGGAAGGCAGCCACCGCCGCCGCCACGGCCAGGTAGGTCTTTCCCGTACCTGCTGGGCCAACGCCGATAGTCACCGTGTTTTTGGCAATGGCGCGCATATAATTCTGCTGGCCCACAGTTTTGGCCTTGATGGGCTTACCCTTCGCAGTAATGCAGACAACGTCCTTGGCCATCTGCGCCACCTGGGCATCATTTCCCTCGTTCACCAGGGTGATTAGGTAGCGTACCCGCTGCTCATCGATCACCTCGCCCTTGGAAGCCAGCGCCAGCAATCCCTCCAGCGTCCGCACGGCCTTATCGGCCATTTCCTCGTCGCCGGAGACCCGCAAATCCGTGCCCCGGTTCACCACCTGGACATTCAGCGCCTGCTCAATGCGTTTGATATTCTCGTCAAAGGAGCCGAAAACCGCAATCAGGTCCTCTACCCGCTCCGCATTGACGATTCGTTCAACTGTTTTTCCCATTTGTGTCTCCAATCTGCTCCTGCTGCACCCTGCCGATCATTTCCACGCAGACATAGGCTCCCTCCAGACGGTAACAACCGCGGTTGGACAACACACGCTGTGCGCTGCGCCGGATCTGGCCCGCTACCATCTGTGCCGTGACATAGCGCTGGGCAAAGCCAGTCAGCGCAGCCTCCGCCTCTTTCTGGGAAAGCTGCCCGTCAGCCGTCTCCCAGACCGTCTGGGTCTGGACACACAATGCCACAGGCAGCCGAAAGCCTCCTGGCAGGGTGAGATCGTATTGTATATACATTCTACCACAACTGCTATCCCAAATTCCACTATCTTTCCATAAATTTATTCGTTTTTTTCCGAGGAGCAGACTGAAGCTTTTCTTCTGTTCCAGAATATCCCCTCTTTGCACATAGGATTCCGGTGTCAGCACCGTCAATATCCGATTCGTTTGGGCGAACACCTCTCCCTCCGCCCGGGCTGCCCGGATGCAGATGCCGCAGTCTGTGTATCCAGAGATCAACGTCTGCCCCTTCTTCACCGTATTTCCAACCTGCACCAAGGGTGTCCCACTGGTAGCGGTGATGGAAAGAATGTACCCATCCCGCGCAGCTTGAATATGGCTTACCGCCGTTGTCTGCTTGAGTGGCTGTTGGCGTGTCCGTTCCCGAACGGAGATGGTGGCCACGCAGCCTTTGGTATTGACTCCTGCCCATTGCAGCTGGGGCAGCCTGGACAAGAGACCATTTTTCACCTTCTCGCTGCGCACCTCCCGTCGGGACGCGCCAAAACCGATGCCGCATTCCTCCGCTGCCGCCAGAATCTGACGCTCCGGAACGGTATGATTGCCCTCCACCCGGACAAACAGCACGCGGGTTGGCAAAAACAGCGCCAGGAAAAGGAGCAGGCCCATACCCGCCAAAAGCACAGGCCGGTGAAAAACGCGGATTGTCCGCCAGTAGATCCCGGTTTTTCTGACAATGGCCAGCTTATCTCCCCGTTTTTCTGCCAGTGTGGCAGCTTTTCGGTAATCCTTTCGTCGGATTTGCAACCGAAAGGTCAGATCACTTTTCCGTTGCAGCTGATGCAGTTCCATGCCACCGGCATTCCAGGCAGACAGGGTCTGCTCCGGTTCGGCGCTGGTCAATTCCACCGTAAGCATACCGCCTATGGATTTCCAGATATCCATCCTATCCCCTCCGCTGCAAGGCAACGCTGTCGATTTTTCCCCGGATGAGCAGCTGCTCCCGGGTCATACGGGCCAATTCCAAGCCGCTGCCGCAGACACAGATACAGCCAAATTTCACCTTCACCAGAATGGATTCCCGGCTGTAAGCTTTGACTCCCAGGTGATTCTCGATCAGCACCCGACGCTCCCCGGCAAGCTCTACAATGGGCTGGCCCGGCAGCGGCTCCGACGCCAGATCCACGTCATCGGCCAGCCGCTCCCAAAACGTACGCCCTCTGTCCATTCCGCCACCCCCTTTTTCTTCAGCATATGAATGGGGATAGCCCGTCTTGCATAGAATCTTCCGAGGTGATACCGGTGAAGCAAAAGCCATTATGGACGGGAATGGGCACGTTTTTGGGCATGCTGATTCTGATTCTGGATGGGAAAACAGCGCTGGCAGGCGGCGCCCAGGGCGTGGAGCTGTGTTTTAAAACGGTTATTCCGTCCCTGTTCCCCTTTTTCGTGCTTTCCAATCTGCTGACGAGCGCCCTGTCCGGCGTGCCGCTTCCTGTATTGCGCCCACTGGGGCAGTTTTGCGGCATGCCCAAGGGGATGGAAACCTTGCTTATTTCCGCCTTTTTCGGCGGATATCCCGTAGGCGCCCAGACTGTCGCCGCGGCTTACCGGAGCGGCCAGCTTTCTCGGGAAGAAGCACAGCGGCTGCTGGCCTTTTGCAGCAATGCCGGGCCGGCGTTTCTGTTCGGTATGGCCGCGTCCCTGTTTCCCAGGCGCTGGATGGCATGGGCGCTGTGGGGCATTCATATTCTCAGCGCGGTTTTGACCGCCGCTTTCCTGCCGGGGAAAAGCGGCTCTGATGCGATCCTTCCCAAAGCCAAGGCTATGTCTCCAACCCAGGCGCTATGGCAGGCTTGTCGGGTGATGGCGGCGGTCTGCGGCTGGGTCGTCCTGTTCCGGGTGGTCATTGCGTTCCTTGACCGGTGGGTACTGTGGCTGCTGCCTGTCACCGTTCGAGTCGCGGTCGCCGGCTTTCTGGAGCTGTCCAACGGCTGCTGCGCGCTGGCAAGCATTCCCAACCCCTCCCTGCGTTTTCTGCTTTGCTCCGAAATGCTGGCCTTTGGCGGATTGTGCGTCACCATGCAGACGGTTTCCGTGACCCAGGGGCTTTCTCTGCGTTCCTATTTTTGGGGAAAGCTATTGCAAACGGCTCTCAGTCTGCTGCTGGCAGGCGCCGTAATCGGAGGTGTATGGGCAAAAAGTACCGCTTTTCTGCTCCTTCTGGCGGGTATTTCCCGGAGAATCAGAAAAAACAGTAGCAATCCGGCGGCGGCTGGTGTATAATGATGGTACTTACCTTACGGAGGATACAACCATGCTGTTTCGCAAAAAGATAGAGCCATCCTGCGCCTACTGCCTTTACGGCGCCCATTTGGAGGACGAGCAGATTCTGTGCTCCAAAAAAGGCAGCCGCACCATGGCGGACAAGTGCTGGCGCTTTCGCTATGATCCCTGCAAGCGGGTTCCAAAGAAAGCAAAAGCCCTGGATTTTTCCAAATACGATGAGGAAGATTTTTCCTTATAAAGACACTAAGGGGAAAGCCGCCGCGGCTTTCCCCTTTTGCGTTATTTCAGCATGTCCAGGAAGGCATCCTCCGATAGAATGGGAATTCCCAGCTCCCGTGCTTTGCGTTCCTTGGAGCCGGCGTTTTCACCCACCACCACAAAGCTGGTCTTTTTGGACACGGAGCCGGAGGCCTTGCCTCCCAACAGCTCAATTTTTTCCGTGGCCTCCTCCCGGGTGAACTTGCTCAGGGCCCCGGTGAGGACAAAGGTCATCCCCGCAAACCGGGCATCGGTGATCACCCGCTTGCTTTCAAAATTCACCCCGGCCTGGCGTAGCCGCTCCACCATGTGCCTGGACTGCTCCTGGCCGAACCAGTCGTGGATGCTCTGGGCCGTAATGCCGCCCACGTCCGGCACCTCGGTTAGTTCTTCCACAGATGCCGCCATTAGTCCGTCCAGGCTGCCGAAGGCGGAGGCCAGCACCTTTCCGGTTTTCGCCCCCACCTGGCGGATGCCCAAGGCGTAGATCAAGCGGCTCACATCCTGCTGCTTGCTGGCTTCAATGGCTGCCAGCAGCTTTTTGGCGGCGGTGGAGCCGGATTTCCACAGGCTCTTGATATCGTCCAGGGTCAAGTAATAGATATCCGCCGGGGATTTGATCAGGCCCTTTTCGATCAAACTATCCACAATGGCTGCGCCCAAACCGTCAATGTCCATGGCGTCCCGGCTGACGAAATGGGCGATGTTCCGGCTGAGCTGGGCGGGACACTCCGCGCCGGTGCAGCGCAGGAAGGCTCCCTCCGGGTCCTGCTCCACCTTGGCCCCGCACACCGGGCAGCGCTGGGGCAGGCGGTATTCCACCGTCCCCTCCGGGCGCTTGGAAAAGTCCACTTCCAGAATCTCCGGAATGATCTCCCCCGCTTTCCGAATGAGAACGGTATCGCCGATGCGGATATCCCGCTCCCGGATGAAATCCTGATTGTGCAGCGTGGCGTTGGTAACGGTGGTACCCGCCAGACGCACCGGTTTCACCACCGCCTTGGGGGTCAGCACGCCGGTTCGGCCCACCTGAACCACAATGTCCTCCACCACAGTGGGCTTGATCTCCGGGGGATACTTATAGGCTGCCGCCCACCGGGGGAATTTCGCGGTAGAACCAAGCCGCTCACGCTGGGCCAAATCGTCCACTTTGATCACCGCGCCGTCAATATCGCAGATCAGCTTCTCCCGATTTTCATTGATTGCCAGCACTTCCTCGTCGATTTGTTGGATCGACGACAGCCTTTTATGGGGAATGACTTTCAATTTCAGAGCCTTCAAAAATTCCAGAGACTGGGTGTGGCTGGTAAATTCTACCCCCTCCGCCAGCTGTACATTAAAGATATAGATATCTAGTCCCCGCTTGGCGGCGATTTTCGGATCCAGCTGCCGCAGGCTTCCCGCGGCGGCGTTTCTGGGATTGGCAAACAGGGGCTTTCCCGCCGCCTCCTGGCGCTCATTCAGCTTCTCAAAGTTCTTCTTCGGCATAAACACCTCGCCCCGGACGATGAGACGGGCAGGGGCGTTCTCCAGGGTCATGGGGATGGCCCGGATGGTTTTTAGGTTTTCGGTGACATCCTCCCCCACGGTGCCGTCGCCCCGGGTCGCGCCTCTGACAAACTTCCCGTCCACATATTCCAAAGCAACGGAAAGACCATCGATCTTCGGCTCCACGGAGAACTCCGCGGTTTTCTCCGTCTCCTTGGTTTTTGTCAGAAAATCGTTTAGTTCCTCCAGGCTGAACACATCTTGAAGGCTCCTTAACGGCACCGGATGGGTCACCTTT